>NZ_JAVRHS010000019.1:0-21346 GCF_031846435.1 Croceicoccus esteveae | reverse complement strand
CATCGTCTCCCATGCTGCGATCACTTCAACCATTGTAGGAGGCACTGCATTCTGCGCACGCGCGCCTACGATCATGTCATAGGCAAATACCTGTCGTTCAGTTCGCTTCAGCATCCCTCCCCCTTTAGTGTCATGACTTCGCGGTCACTGCCTTCAAAGCTAGAGCCCCATCGAGCCCTTCAGGCTTTGCAAGTCATCTAAAAACGCAGCCTGCATCTTCGTGGTGTAGATGCGGGCAATCTTCCCCTGATTTTGACGATCGATGATCTTTTTCAGGTCAGAAAGGCGGGCCGCCCAGGTTGAGCCGTCCGTCACGAACATGAGAGTCGTGTCGTGACGTTTGGCGTCGATGATCGCGTCCAGGTCGCCGATGATATCGGTCATCTTTGAGCCGGTCGCGTTATAGCCCTTCACCTCGATCACGATGCGGGGTCGGTTTCGGTCAGGGATCGCGATATCGCATTTGGCGGTTTTGCCGTCAGCGCCGGTGAAGGTGCAGCGCGTCTCATAGGAGTCGCCGAAAACCTCCCGGACCAAAACCTCGGTGAAGTCCTCAAGGCCTCTGCCTCGCTTCTGCCCCTGAATGGCGGATCCCCGGCCGGAGCGCAGACGCTCCTTGAGGATATCGCTCCATACGGGCTGATAGTTGATAGTGGCCGCCATCTGCATGGGCAGGCCAAGGCTGTCGAGAGCATCAAGGAAGGCCTCCCGCTCGGCCTTATAGCGCTTGGCTCCTATGCCGCCTGTCGGCAGCTTCTCGGTAAGCGCCGTCGTCATTGAGTCCTTAGACATCATGAGGAACAGGCGCGCGCACAGGATCCCGCGATCGAAACCCTGATCCAACATCGCCGCGACGTCATTGCGGTCGTAGCTTTCCTTGACGGGCAGCTCTGCCAGGAGTGCCATCGCTTCGCGCGCCGCGTCGTCCATCCAATCGACAGTGAGTGGACTTAGGCTGGTCTTGATCTCGTCCAGCGTCTGATCGCGTACTTGCATCAGTGTCCCACGATCAGATATTCGGTTACGGCCGCGCGCTCAACGCCCCCATGGGTGCCGAAATGATAACGATGTGGCTTCTCAAACACGCGGACGCTGCTCTTATGCTTGCGCATCAGCGTCTCAAGCTGGTCGAGGTCAGGAAAGCCGTTTGAGCTATAGGACAGCACGATCTGACTTTTCGCGAAGCGAGCGAACATACGGTCGAAAGCATCAATGGCCGTGCGGCGATAGCTAAACGGCGTGTAGCGCTTCGCAATCTTCTTCACCTTCGTCTTCTCATCAATCGGCAGGCCCTGCCAGTAGCAGGACAGCCCCTCAAGGAAGTGGTAGCGTTTGACGTAGCAATTGTCGTCGGCACGCGGGACATAAGGCGGGTCGAGATAGACGAGGTCGACCTTACGGCGCGGCAATTCGAAAAGGTCCGAGCGCAGCGCCTGGTTCTTACGGCCGTTGTCGAACACGGCCGCGTTGTAGATTTCAATCTGTTCGAGAAAATGCTCCTCCAGGGAAAGGCGCAGATCGCGCCGGCCGTCGTCGTAGTGCGAAAGATCGCCCGAGATTGTGAACACTCCCCGCGGCTGACGCTTCAGGCAGGAGCGGAACAGGGCCGCATAGGCGAGCGCCTGCTGATGCGGATCCTGTAGCTGGCCGATATTGCCCGATACGCGGTCGAGGAATTGCAGATCAGGGCGCGTGTAGAACACGCCGTTAAAGGTTTTTTCGATGAAATGATGCGTCGCCGGTGTGGGGTCGATTAGGCGGGCGATCGCCTTCCCATCGAGATGCGTGCTGTTATTCTCGATCGTCGCACGGGCGACCGTGCTGGTGAAGTTCAGGAAGTCCGACGCGATGACGCGGCGATCCATTGCCTTCATCATGTAGGAGACGCATCCCGTGCCCGAAAACGGGTCCATGGCGCTCTCGAAATCCAGACCGTCGAGAACGCTATGGATCCACGGCAGGAGCCGGGTTTTCGATCCCATGTAGCGCAGCTCGGGATAGCGCCCTGCCCGTTCGGGCATCGCCGGCAGGACCGGCTGGGGCTTCTTAGGCGTCGCCTTTAAGGTGACGACGTTCGATCGAATTTTCAGTGCCTGAGTCATGCAGCCCCGCCCATGACGGCGCTGCGGCCGCCCGGAATATGCCGGTAAAGAGTTGAGGGTGCGGTGCCTAGCTGCTGGGCGACCTCCTCAACGGTGATCATCGGATCCGCGAGCATGGCCTTTGCCCGCCTGATCTGCGCCTCGTCGAGTGCCTTCGGCCGGCCGCCACGACGATTTGCGGCGCGTGCCGATGCAAGGCCGGCATGGGTACGCTCAAGCATCAGCTCCCGCTCGAACTCGGCAACAGCCGCGAAAACGTGAAAGATGAGACGGCCTCCGGCCGATGTGGTGTCGATCTGCTGTGTAAGGACGCGCAGCCCGATCTCGCGGGCGTTCAGGTCGGCCGACGTTTCGACGAGCTGGCGAACGGACCTCGCTAAGCGGTCCAGCTTCCAAACGACGAGCGTGTCTCCTGCCCGCATGTAATCAAGCGCAGCCTTCAGCTCGGGCCGGTCACGGCTTGCGCCTGACAGCTTTTCGACGAACACGCGGTCGCAGCCGATAGCCTTAAGGGCTTCGATCTGGGCCGCTGGATTTTGATCGCGAGTGGACACCCGCGCATAGCCGACAAGCATGTTGCCTCCTGAAACTCATAACAGGATGCGCAGATTTGAGGGGAACAAACAAGGGATAGTTCTAAGAGATAGGACCGCCCTCCTCTGCTCTCTTGCAACCTCCCGGAGGCGTCCTCCCGAAACCCCTCGTTTTTCGGAGACTTTCGGCCTTCGTCAGAACTGAACATCCAACTTAAGCAGACCTCCATGCTCTTCCTACCGGCTCGCAACCACATGGTTGACAGAATGACGATTGGTTGACATTTTAACGGAAACGCCAAGCTGAAGGGGCGAGTATGCGTCCGTGGGACTACAATCCGGAGCTAACTGAAGAGCGCCTGATCCGCGTGGCACAGCTCATCGAGCGAGGCCGCAACGATGCCGTCGATAGGCACGAACCGGCGATCGGCGGTGATAGTTGGACCAGAGGCGTATGCGCTTACAGCTATGCCAAGCACCAGATCATACAGGCAGCCGGCACGTCGGGCTTCGAATGGCTCGGCGTCATCAATGACGGCATGCGATTCCAATTCAGCATCGGCAAAGTTCCGATGCGGTTCTGGCGCGGCGACTTCGCCGAACCCTCTGATCGGATTGCTACCGCCACCCCGATGGAACAGCTGCTACTAGAGTTGGAGCCGGGTGTTCCCACTGCGGGCGTTCTGTTCCGCATGGGTCTGACGACCGACGAGGAAGGCGCGATGTTGGAGGCGTGCTTCGCGGCGTTACGCAACGGTGCTGCCGAGACGATCTGGCCGATCTCACTGGCCGATGCCGATCCGCTGGTGGTTATGCTTGACGATGCCCGACCCGAGGGCCGCGAACTGCCGCCTCCTGCCATCGGTGATCGCAGTGAGGACGATGCCGCCGATGGCGACGCGAAAGAACGCTCCGGTCGGTGAAGGAATTGAACGAGGTCACTCAGCCGGATCCCGGCCATGCATGAACGCGTCCCCACTGCCGACTTCCATGGCGACAGGCTCCGCTTGGCTCGCATGTTGGCGAGCCTTTCGCTGGACGAGCTGGGCGGCATGGTGGGCGTCAGTCGCCAATTCATCCACCGGCTAGAGAACAATACGAACGAGCCAACAGGCGAGCTGCGGGCGGCGCTAGCCGCCGCCCTGGAGGTCACGCCGGGCTTTTTTGCTTCACCGGTCGTCCGCCCGGTGCGGGAAGACGACTGCCATTTCCGTCGTCTCGCAACGGCACCGCGGACGATCCTGGCGCAAGCTGCGGCTCGCGGAACGCTCGTCGAGGCCCTGGTGGATGCCTTGGACAAGCGGCTGCAACTGCCAGCTGTCGATTTTCCGGACGCCGTAAATCCAACCTTGATGGAGGAAGTGGAAGGGATTGCGGAAGAGGCTCGTCGCCATTGGCATCTCGGGCTGGATGCGCCGATCACCAGCATGACACGCGTTGTCGAGAACGCCGGCGCCGTGGTCGTTCACTTCGATGATATTTCCGACCGTATCGATGCCTTGTCCATCGCCCGCCGACGCCCGCTTATCGTCCGGTCGAGCGCCAAGACGGCAGCGGTTCGGCTCCGTTTCGACCTTGCGCACGAAGCCGGCCACTTGGTTATGCACCAAGGGATCATCACTGGCGACAAAGTGACGGAGGATCAGGCACACCGCTTCGCAAGTGCCTTCCTCATTCCACGGGCGGCCTTTGCCAAAGAGTTTCCACGGACGCGCCGGATGCTCGATTGGACTGGGCTATTCGCCATGAAGCGGCGCTGGAAGGTGTCGGTACGTGCAATCGTTCGCCGGGCTTTCGACCTTGGCCTGATCGATGCAGCACAATATCGCACCGCGAATGTGCATCTCGTAAAGTCGGGTCAAGCCAAGGCTGAAAAGTACGACGATGTGATCGAACCAGAACAACCGGAACTGCTTCATTCAGCACTTAGCTGGCTTGCTGATCGGGATTTGGTCGGCCTTCACCACATGCTTGATGATCTGGGAGTAGCTGAACCTCTGTTCGCGCGCATGACGGGCTTTGCAGTACCCTCATTACCGTCGAACGTCGTCCGCTTTCCGGCGGCATAGGGCTTGGAGGAACGTAGGCCATTTTACCGATGACCGAGAGCACCCAAACCCGCCGCGTCCGCGAAATCCTAGCGGCGGTAAAGCCGCTGGCTGCGGAATATTACCAGCTCACGGGCAAGCCGCTGGGTGTGACCGGCGAGGTCGCCGAATATGTGGCGGCGGAGCTTCTGAGCCTGGAACTCGCTCCGCCACGGACGAAAGGGTACGATGCTATCCGGCACACTCCGCACGGTCCGGTCCGGGTCCAGATCAAGGGGCGGGCCTATGGCGAGAAAGCGAACCCTAGCCAGCGGCTCGGCACAATCAAACGGGATGCTGACTGCGACACCGTGCTGCTGGTTTTGCTCGACAATCTGACCCTCGAACCGCGCGAGATGTGGGAGGCGCCTTACAGCGCCGTCGAGGACCGACTTGCCGTTCCAGGATCGAAGTCGCGGGAAAGAGGGGCGCTCGGTGTGTCGGAGTTCCAGAAGCTCGCCGATCGCATCTGGCCCGCTTCTGACACGGGATTCTGACACCTGTAAACCCGCGTAAAAGCTGGAGGTAGCCGCCGATGTCAAATCCGACCGGTTTTGACCTTCAACAAACCACCGTTTTCCGGACATAGATTGGCGCACGGGTTCTTTGCGGGTCGCGCCAATTAGCAGCTCGGGCTCGGTTTTGAGAGTCGGGGTGGGCCGCGAAACGGCCGTTTTACGAACAGTTTGAGCCTGATGTCGCGGGTGAGCTCGCCGATCGCTGCCCGAAAATGGCTGCTCGTTCACGGATCCGACAGACGGGAACCATGCCGCAGCCCAAGGCATTGAGCGCCTTAGACGAGGTCCTTACGACGGGGACGTCCGATTAGATGGGGAAACGACATGCGCGCACTATGCTGGCACGGTAAGGGCGATGTCCGGGTCGACACCGTCGCGGATCCCGAGATCAAGCACCCGCGCGATGCGATCATCAAAATAACCGCCTGCGCGATCTGCGGGTCGGACCTTCACCTGCTGGATGGATATCAGCCTACCATGGAGGCCGGCGACATCCTCGGCCACGAGAACATGGGCGAGGTCGTGGCGCTCGGGTCCGAGGTCACCAACCTCAAGATCGGGGACCGGGTGGTGGTGCCGTTCACGATCAGCTGCGGCGATTGCTGGTTCTGCAAGAAGGGTCTGTTTGCGGCCTGCGATCGGACCAATCCGAACGCCGAGATGGCCGCCAAGGCGATGGGCCATTCGCCCGCCGGGCTGTTCGGCTTCAGCCACATGCTGGGCGGCTACTGCGGCGGCCAGGCGGAGTATCTCCGCGTGCCGATGGCGGATGTCGGTCCGATCAAGATTCCCGACAACGTTACCGATGAGCAGGCCCTCTTCCTATCGGATATCTTCCCGACCGGCTACATGGCCGCCGAGAATGCGCAGATCGAGCATGGCGACACCGTCGCGATCTGGGGCTGCGGTCCGGTCGGCCAGTTCGCCATCCGCTCCGCGCTGATGATGGGCGCCGGCCGCGTGATCGCGATCGACGAGGTGCCCGAGCGACTCGCCATGGCGGAGGCCGGTGGCGCTGAGACGATTAACTTCGCCGAAACCGATGTCTATGACGAGCTGCAGGCGCGAACCAAGGGCCGGGGCCCCGACAGCTGCATCGATGCTGTCGGCTGCGAGGCGGCCGCGCACGGGGCGGCGGACGCGGTCATGGACAAGGTGAAGGCAAGCATGATGCTCGCCACTGATCGCGTCCACGTCCTGCGGCAGGCGATCATGAGCTGCCGCAAGGGCGGCACGGTCTCCGTGCCCGGCGTCTACGTCGGGATGGGTGACAAGCTTCCGATCGGTGCAGCGATGAACAAAGGACTAACGATCAAGCTCGGCCAAACCCACGTGCAGCGCTATACTAGACCGTTGCTGGAAAAAATCGTCGCGGGCGCGATCGACCCCAGCTTCGTGATCACCCACCCGGCCAGTCTTGAAGACGCGCCAGAAATGTACGCTAAATTCCGCGACAAGGAAGAAGGTGTGATCAAGGTTGTTATGCGCCCGCACGGCTGATTGGCGGAATAACCGGGAACAGGACGCTTATCGATGCCGATCGACACCGCCGCTGTGGAGCACGTGTAGCGGCGGTGTCGATCAGCTTGCGACCAAGTATGTCGGCAGACATAGGCAGCTGCCTTTAGCCGAGCGTGTCGCCTGGTCGAGTAGATCGCTGGCCTGAGCCGGCGAGAGCGGCTTTGCGAAAAGATAGCCCTGGATCGCGTTGCACCCGGCTCGGGCCAGGATGTCCGCCTGCTGCTGCGTCGGATGCGGTGGCGGTCCTCAGCGGCAAACTGCACGAAGCGACCAACCACTGCCGGAAATCCTCCGCCTCCATTGGTCGTGCGAAGTGGTAGCCCTGTGCTTCCTCGCACCCCATCCCGGCCAGCATCGTCGCAGCGGCGGCGCTCTCAACGCCTTCGGCAACGACGCGGTAGCCCAGATCGTGCGAGAGGGTGATTATTGAACGAACAAGGGCTTGGTCCCGCTCTTCCTCCGCTAGGTGCCGGATGAATGACTGGTCGATCTTGACCACCCGCGCCGGTAGGCGCTGGAGATAGGCAAGGCTGCTATAGCCCGTGCCGAAATCGTCGATTGCCAGCGGCACCCCGGCGGCTTTCAGCTCGCGAAGCTGCGTCATGGCGCGACCGCCATTCTCCATCACGGCACTCTCCGTCACCTCCAGCTCGATCGCATCCGGGCGCAGCCGGTGCTTCAGGAGATAGAGCTGCACGCGTCCGGCGAAGTCGCTTTCTTCGAGATTGGCCGCAGAGACGTTGATCGAAAGCTGAAGGTCGAGTCCCTCTTTCCGCCAGGCTGCAAGCTGTCGCATGGCCGTATCAAGCACCCATGCGGTAGTGGGCTTCGCAAGCGAGGTCTGCTCGATGATCGGAATGAACTCTCCGGGTGACACTTCCCCCAAGCGAGGATGCTTCCAGCGGAGCAGCGCCTCCGCCCCGACGCACTGCCCCGAGGCGACATCGACCCGCGGCTGAAATACGAGCCTGAGCTGACCCGGCTGGTCGAGCGCGGCACCAAAATCGTTGAGGAGCGTGAACCTGCGGCCGTGAACGCGGTCCTCGTCGGGTGAGTAGAGGCTAACGGCGTTCTCTGACGCACGGGCGTCCTGGGCGGCGCTATAGGCGGTGCGCAGCACGTCGCGCGGGTCCGCCTCACCAAGAATGACGGGCGTGACGCCAATCGCGGTGGTCATGGCGAACCGAACGACGGAAGCATTCTGGGCTGTCGCCAGCATCGAGCGGAGCAACGCCAGATATGCGTCCCGCTCCGGCTCAGGCGGGGACAGGAACGCAAACTGCGTTGCAGCGACATGGTAGGCCGTTCGTCCGGGGCCGAGTGCTGCCCGGAGCGACCTGGCGGCATCCTGCACCATGTCATCGACGAACGAAGGCCCCATCACGCGCAGGCCGTTGTTGAGCTGGTCGTTACGGGCAAGGTCGAGCAGCACGGCATATCGCCGCTCGCCAGGCGCATCCCGACCAAGGTCTTCAAGATCGTCGAGAAACTGGGTGCGGTTGGTAAGGCCGCTGAGGGGATCGATGCGCCCGAATGCGTGCTGCATCTCGATCTGCGCCATGACCATATCGGCCAGATCGCTCAGGCCGGTCATCTCCACCTCAGACACCGTTCGCGGCTCCGTGCCGAGCACACAAAGCGAGCCGAGGCCGAATCCTTCGCGGGTAACGAGCGGAACGCCAGCGTAGAAGCGAACTCCTGTTTCCGCCAGGAGGCTCGTCGCATAGCAGTTGTCGGCGAGAAGGTCGGGGATGACCAGCACCTCGGTGGTCTCCGCCACCTGCGCGCACGGTGCCTTGTCGCGCGGTATGGAGCTATGTTCGACCCCGACACGCGATTTGAACCACTGCCGGTCCCGATCGGTCAGTGATACCGCCGAAATAGGCAGATTGAAGATCTGGCTCGCCATGCGCGTGATGCGATCGAAGCTCGCGCTCGGAGGCGTGTCGAGCAGGTTCAACTGGTATAGCGCGTCAAGTCGCGCTTCTTCGTCCTGTTTCACGATCCGTCCCTCTTCGCCCCCAAGACTAGACGGCGAGTCGATACCAAACCGCTAACACATACACGCTCCAAGGGTTTTGGAGTCGACTCGCTTACGCAACAGTCATGGGCTATTGTTGTGAATGCGGGCGGGGGCGCACGCACCGGGACATGGCGCATGGCGCTGATCCAAGGAGCTGCGATAATGGATCAGGCTACAACTGACTATTACGCGAAACGCGAGCAGCAAGAACGCGAGCTGGCCGCGTCTGCGACCGACCCATCAATTGCAGCAATTCACCTGGATATGGCAGAGCGCTACGCGAAGCTGGTGCATGCCGACTCGAATCCTAAGCGCAAAGAGCTTGGAATCACGAACGGCTAGAAACTGCGTAATCTACTTATGGCCTTACCTTGACGGTGCATCGCACCGGTTCGTCCGCCTTGGTCGCGGCCCTGCTGCATCCCTCGATCGTTTCGCGATTGGCCGTCACGATTCTGTCGCCGGCGACGATCGCGCGGAACGCGGCCGGGCTGGCGCTCTGCATCATGCGCTGCCCGCCTTCCCACATCGGCATGTCGAGCGTCCGCGCCGCGATGCGCTCAGGCCAGTGCCAGTTCGCCGGCGCGATCTTGCGCGCGACGAGACCCGGCACGATCGCCCATGCGAGGATGCCGATCGCTGCCCCGCCCAGCCCAAACCATAGCTGCCGGTTTCTCTGATCGGCCCGTGTCCACGCGGACCCGGCGACAGCGCGAAGCTCGGCCATGACGCGCGCCTTGTCCTCGCCCGCCTTGGCGAGTGCCGCCTGATCCTCACGGCGGGCGGCGTTCCCGGCCGCCGCGATCCGCTGCGCCATCTGCTCGGGTGTCATCGCCAGCGCCGGACTGCGTGCGATCACGTCGTTGATGACCGCGATCCGGTCCGCCGTGGCGTCCACGCCCTGCTGCATCCGCCCCAGCGTCTCGGAATAGTCGGGAACGTCGATATGCGCCCGCTCGGCCGCCAATCCTTCGACGGCACGGCGTAGCAACGCCAGCTCTCGGTCCTGGCCTTCGATCACGGCGCGTAGCCGGTCGAACGCCTCTGCGGGATCACCACCGTCCTGAATATCGTTGTCCATCGTCACCTACCGGCTCATGCCACGGTCGCGGTCGCGGCCGATCGTGACCGACTGCGCCAATTCCTGCCCGATCGACCGGCCCCGCTCCATGTTCAACGCCAGCTCGGGCGCGCGACGCCGCAACACGGATTCGAGCTGCGGGTCGCGGCGCAGCCCGCCCGCCATGCTCTCCATGCGCTCGCCGATCTTCTCCGCACCCGCATGGTCACCGGCACGCTCCATGCTAGCCTGTGCCTCCTTCATGCCCTGCCACTGCTCCACGAACCGGCCCGCGCGCTTCTCTGGATCGGTGCGGACCTGGCGCTCGGTTTCCATCGCCTTCGCCGCGCCGCTGGTGTTGCCCCTTGCGGCCTGCTCGATCAGCTTCGGATCGCGCGCCAGCGCCGATGCGAGGTCGCGTGCGGCATGGGGCCGGACCTGGTCGAGCGCGTCGCCTGCCTTCGCCAGTGCCTGTTCCTGATGCGCCAGCACCGGCAAACCCTTCTCCAGCATCCGGCCTATGTCGGCACCGGCACGCGCATAACGCTCGATCGCCTTTGCCTGCGAGGGTGGAGGTGGGCGGTCGGCCGCGCTGCGCTCCGGCGACGTCGCCCGCTCCGCTGCCGGTTTCGGCCGGAAGCCGGCAAACATGCCCCTGGCCTTGTCGCGCACCTTCTCCGCCACCTGGCGCGCGAGTTCCGGGAACCGGATCTCGCGCCGATCGGCGAACGCGCGGGCCTGGTCCTGCTCGGGCCGGGTGTAGTCGCCCGCCATGTCCTTGCCCCGGTCGCGCGACAGGGCGCGGACAAGCTGGCGCTGGTCGGCGAAGTCGTCCCGGCCATAATGGAGCTGCATATCGTCACGGTGCCGCGACAGGCCGACATAGGCGCTGTGCCGGTCCATGCCGGGGGTGGCGAGGACGTGCGCCCGATCGACCGTCACGCCCTGCGACTTGTGGAACGTCGCCGCGTAGCCGTGATCGACATGGGCATAGTCCTTCGCGTCGAACGCGACGTGCGCGCCACTGTCGAGCCGAACCTTCATGCCCTCGGCCGATACCTGCTCGATCGTGCCAAGCGTGCCGTTCTTGACCCCTAGCGACCGCTCGTTCCGCAGGAACATCAAGCGGTCGCCGCGCGCGAACGCGCGCGTTCCCCGGTCCGCGCTGAACGTCACGTCGTCGCCAAGGTCGCCGGTCGCGCGAAGTCGGCCGCGCGCCTCCTCGTTCAGCTCGCGGACCTCGGCGTTGGTGTGGGTGAGGATGACGCGGGATTTGCCTGGCTCGGCCTGTCGCGCACGATCCCAACCATCCACCAGCTCACTCCGCGCCTGCTCGCGCGTGTCGGCCGCGTGAACCATGCCGCGGCCATCATAGGCGTCCAGCGCCTCGGCCGTGCGGCCGGTGGCGAGTGCGCGCGTCGCCTCCTTCTGCCAGTCCTCGCGCTGCCGGCGAACTTCGGTGATCTCGGCCGCGCCGTGCCGTTCGGTGACGCTGCGGAACGCCGCGCCGGCCTCGATCGCCTGCAACTGTTCGGGATCGCCGACCATAACGACCTTGGCCCCGGCATCGCGCGCTTGGCTCAACACCCGCTCCATCTGACGCGAGCCGATCATGCCCGCCTCGTCCACCACCAGCACGTCGCGCGGGCCTAGCTGCTCGCGCCCCTGTCCCCATGCGTGTTCAAGGCTGGCGATGGTGCGGGACTGGATGCCGGACCCGCCCTCAAGATTCTCGGCCGCGATGCCCGACAACGCCGCCCCGCGCACGGTGTAGCCCTGCCCCTCCCATGCCTCGCGCGCGACGCCAAGCATCGCCGATTTGCCCGAACCGGCGTAGCCGACAACGGACGCCAGCCCTGCGTCGCCGGTGACATGATCGAAGGCGTCGCGCTGCTCCCCCGACAGAACAAGGCCACGCTCCTCGGCCTTGGCCGTAGCGGCGTCGCGGTGCCGATCGGCGACGCCATGCCCGGTGCGGCCCGCCAGCTCGTCGCCAGCGCGCTCAAGCCGGTTCTCCACCGCGACCATGTCGCGTGACGTGAACCGCTCCTGGTCGCGGCCGTCCTTCCCCAATGCGACCAACTCGGGGCTGGCGCGCACCGCCCCCATCACCTGGTCGAACTGCTCCTTGCCGTCGCTATGCCGGAACGCGAACGTCGCAAGGTCGCGGACGGTGAACGTCGCTTGGCTGCGCGTGATCGCGTCCAGCGCGACATTGGGATCGGCGATGATCTTCGCGCCGTTCTCCCGCGCGATGCGGGTGTGATCCTCGATCCGCTCCGCCTCAAGCCCCTGCTCCGGCCGGCGTGATGCTGCGGGTCCGATCTTGTGCTGCGGCTCCAGCGCGATGCCCTGCGCCTCATAGGAGCGGTGATCGATCCGGCCCTCAAGCCCCAGCTCGGCCATGCGCTCGTTGACATGCGCGCTCCATGCCTCGCGCCAGTCCTTCAACAGCTCGGTGCTGTTCCAGTCCCGGTTCTTCTTCCCGAAGCCGTCCGGTCCCACGTCGCGCATCGTCATCATCACATGCGCGTGCGGCTTGGGACTGCCGTCCTTCGCCTTGTCCCAATGCACGTTCAGGTCCGCGACCATCCCGCGATCGACAAACTGCGTCTTCACGAAATCGCGAGCAAGCTGGATGCCCTGCTTCTCGTTCATCTCGCGTGGAATCGAGAACTCCACCTCGCGGGCAAGCTGCGCGTCCTTGCGCTTCTCGCCCGCCTCCACCTCGTTCCACAGGGTCGTGCGATCGTTTAAACGCTCCGGTGCGCCCTTCGGCAACATCACCTCGGAGTGGATCACGCCCGCCTTGTTGCTGAAATCGTGATCGCGGTTCAGTCGATCATCGTGCAGCTCCGACGCGGAACGATAGGCGGCACTCGCGACGGCGCTCGATCCGTTCGCGCGGCTCACAACCTTGGCGGAGAAGTGGTAGATCGCCATGACGCTCCGCACACTGCCCTACTTAGCGCACGTCGGCAACGACGTATAAGCGCGCACTCATCATCCGCTCCGCTCCTGCTGATTGACTTCGCCCGTTCCCGTTGTGGGTTGCCTGTCCGCTCTCGTTTGCTAGGCTGCGGTAAATCCGGTGCGGAAGGAGAAAGCACCATGCGAAAGGTGCGCGACTATGACGCGGAGTTGAAGGCGCTGGAGAGCCGCGCGAAGGCGATCAAGGCGCGCCGCATCGAACAGCTCGGCCAGCTCGTCACCGCAACCGGCGCCGACGCGCTCGACATGGAAACGCTCGCTGGCGCGCTGCTCGATGCCGTCGCCATGAAGGATGCGGAAGCGAAGGAGGCGTGGCGCGCGAAAGGCGCCGCCTTCTTTCAGCGGCGCGGGCGCAAAGGTAGCCGGACTGCTGGCGGCAACGGCGACGGCGGGAACGCGCAACCGGGCGCTGATCCAGCGTCTGGAAGCGGCGCGGCGTCGTAGCGATACGCGAGGCTGGGTCGTGCAACGCCGCGAACGCACCCGCCACCTGATCGAGCTGGGTGGCCTCGTCCAAAAGGCGGGCTTGGTCGAACTCGCCGATGATGATCGCGCGACCATCTACGGCGCGCTGCTGGAACTGGTCGGCAAGGCGCGCGGCGACGACGCCGGCGACACGCTCGCGCTATGGAAGCGGCGCGGCAAGCGGACATTCGACGCGGAAACGGAAGCGACGGAGAGAGGCGATGGCGCTCCTGGATATTGAGGCGATCCGCGGGCAAATCCGGGCCCTGGATTTCGTGCGCGGCACCCCGGCCGAAGTCGCCATGTGGCGCGACGACGATGCGGACTCGCGCGCCAATCTCGCCATCGAAGGCATGGCGCTGGAAACGGACGAGCACCTGCTGTTCGACATGCTGCGCGATGAGGCGGTGCCCCCTGCCCTCGCCACGCAAATCATCCTCAAGCTGCTCGGTCATCCCGATGCCGATCCGGCGTTGGCGATCACGCCTCTGGAACAGGTCGGCTGATGGCGGGGCCGCTCATCGGCGGGCGTCGGCCGATCAGCTGGCGGCTCGCGATCGTCGTCTCGTTCGTCGCAGCCTATGCGACCGCACGATGGCTGGAAGGCATCTTCGGCGTCGGGCAGATTTCCGGCACGGTGTCGTTCCTGGTCCTGGTCGGCCTGATCGGCGCGACCTGGTGGATCAACAGCCGCGCCGGCAACCGTCGCAATGAGCTGCTGGGCTCGGCCCGGTTCGGCGACCGCGCCGACGTGCGCAAGCTGGAAGCGAACGGCGATCTCCTGATCGGTCGCGCCAAGGAGTCGGGAAAGCTGCTCCGCTATGACGGCGCGGCCCACCTGCTGACGATCGCACCCACCCGATCGGGCAAGGCGTCGGCACGATCATCCCCAACCTGCTCCTGCTCGATCGCTCGGTGGTCTGCATCGACCCCAAGGGCGAGAATGCCCGCGTCACGGCCCGTGCGCGGGCCAGGAAGGGTGCTGTATGGTGCCTGGACCCCTTCGGCGTCTCCGGGCGTCCTGCGGCCCGCTACAACCCCCTAGCGCAGCTCGACCCGGCGAGCCCGGACCTCGCGGAAGATGCACAGACGATCGCCGACGCGCTGGTCCATGACGCGCCGGGACAATCGGGCGAGGCGCACTGGAATGAGGAAGCCAAGGCGCTGATCGCCGGCATCATCCTACACACCGTCGTCCACGCCCCCCCTGCCCGCGCCACGCTGGCGACCGTGCGCGACAAGCTCACCCGCGATCCCGCCGGATTCGCCGCGCTGCTGGCAGACATGCAGGCCAGCAGCGGCGCGCATGGCCTGATCGCACGCGCCGCCAACCGTCACCTCGGCAAGTCCGATCGCGAGGCCGCCGGCGTGCTGTCCTCGGCGCAGCGCCACACCCACTTTCTCGATAGCCCGCGCCTGGTCGAAAGCACGTCCGCCTCCGATTTCCGCTTCGCGGACCTCAAGGAGCGGCCCGGGACCGTGTTCCTGTGCCTGCCGCCGGATCGGCTCGATACCTATGCTCGCTGGCTGCGGCTGCTGGTCGCGCAGGCCGTCACCGATATGGCGCGCTCCCCTGCCCGGCCGGAACGCTCGGTGCTGTTCCTGCTCGATGAGTTCGCCGCCCTCGGCCAACTGGAGCCGGTGGAGCGCGCGATGGGGCTGATGGCCGGCTATGGGCTCCAGCTGTGGCCGATCCTCCAGGACATGCACCAGCTCCGCGCTCTTTACGGCGAGCGCGCCGGCACGTTCATGTCCAATGCCGGCGTGATCCAGACGTTCGGGGTCAACGATCACGCCACCGCCGACATGCTCTCACGCACGATCGGCGACACGACGCTGGAATATGCGACCCTCAGCACGTCGCGCGGCACGGGCTGGGGTGACAATCGCGCCGGCCCTTCGGAAAGCGTCAGCACGCATGTCACGGCGCGGCGGCTCGTCACGCCCGACGAAATCATGCGGATGCCGGTCGACACGCTCCTGTTGCTGCGCCAGGGCGAACGCCCGCTCTGGGCCAGCAAGGTCCGCTACTATGACCAGCGCGAGTTCGCCGCCCTGTTCGATCCGGCGTGATCGCACACACCGGCCGGGAAGATTGAAGGCGAGGTTTGAGGTAGCGCCTCACCGCCCATCTCCGCTGGCGGAACGCTGAAGGCACACACCGCCGGTTTCGCTTGGCTTCTTTCGGAAGCCCTGCGGCCGATAGGCCGCTCTGGTGACGGCGTTAGCCGGCACGGATCGAGGACGCATTGGCCGTAGGCCAATTCCGCGTGCCCTTCTCAGGGCTGCGCTTTTGGCTGAGCCCTGTCGTTAAGAGATTCTGTTAAATAGGAATCGTTAAACAAGTTAAGCCTGTGGGAAAGCGAAAGTACGTCTTTCTCTCCAATCACTTACTGTGTTGCCCGGTGGGTGAAACCACGTGATTCGGTGTGTGATCCCACGATAGCAGGGTGTGTGAAACCACGAACGAAAGGTGTGTGATCCCACGATAGGAAGTGGCTCCAGATTGCCCTTCTCGGGCGGCTATCGGTCCATGATCCGCGTCACGCTGCCCGCCCTTCCTGAGCTGCGGTGTGTGAAACCACGATAGTCAGGGGCGGCGTGCGAGGCGGTCCATAAGGTCATCAACCTCTGTGGTTCTCCGGCGATCGGCATCCAAGCGAGCCCGCCGTTCCTGCTCTGCCTGGAGTTGTTCAGACAGCGCCAACGCCTCCGCCTCCCCTCTCAACCGGAACATTACGGCCGGACTGCCATCTGCGGTCGTCGCCATTTCCACCGCATAATCAGGAAGCTGGTTTGCCTCGATGATCTTGCGCAGCATCCGGTTGAACTCTTTGGGCTTGCTGTCGCTACCGGTCTTGTCGCGCAACACCTCGACCCGGCACGTCCACCCACCTCGCTGGTTGCCAGCGTGCTTGCGGGCGATGCGATAGAGCGCCCGCTCCAGCCCTCCGGAAAGCAGGAAATAATCGGGATGCATGGTGAGCAGCGATCGCTCCGCCATGATGCCTTCATAGACCCAATCGGACAGAGTGATGGTCATACCACGGGGCTGATCGGTGTCGGGGTCCACTTCCAAGGTCCATTTATCGAGCCAGTTGAAGCCCGCCTTGCTGCGCCGCTTGGGTGCGCGGATGGACGTGGAGATGGACGTGGTCTGTAGCCGTTGCAGGGCTGCTTGCAGCTCCTGGTATGCCCTCCCGCTGGTATCGCGCTTGATCGCTCGCAAAAGGTCGTAGGATGTGGTCTGGAGCGTCCTCGGAAGGTCGTTGATCCCCCGCTCACGCATTCGGTTAAGCGTGGAGGTGGCCCAGATGATAATATCGGCATCCCAGATCGTCGCCATGCCATAAGCCGGGATCGCTTCGATCTTCACCCAGGTCGCGCCATCCGGACTGGTATATTCGATCGGCTTGACCCGCTTGCGCTTCTGCAAGGAGAAGAATGGTCGCTCCATCGTCTCCCGCTGATCCTTGAGCGGAAGGTCGCCCATGATCGGCAGGAACAGGTCAAACTCCGAGTTGGGATCGCGCCGCTTCTTCACGGTTCAGACCTGCACCTGTGCATGTGTGCAATCTTGCACATTATCAGCGGCCGAACTGCTGGTTAGCGTCATACTTGGCAACTAGCTCGGCAATGGCCTCCGCCAGCAAGTCCTGATGGCTGCGCCGCGTCCGTGCCGCCAGCACCCTGAATGCCTCCGCAGTCGGGTCTGCGGGATCAAAATAGGCCCCGAGATGATATTTGCCGGGGCGCCGTCCGCTCGATCGCGCCGCCGGCTGCTCCGGGAGCGGGGAAGGGCGAGACTCCGCCACAGCTTCTTGGTTCGGCTTTTCTGGTATCGCTGGGGCGAGAAGAGATGAGCGACGTGCCATATATCAAACCTTCACATCTGCAGGTGTGCAGGACTGCAATACTTCAAACAGGAATGCGCGGAGCAAAGCAATCTCCTGAGCGGCTTTTCCAGCAGGTTCATGCTCGATCACGCCCAGGCCGTAAGGCCATGCCGCACGATAAACGCTGCGCTCGCGCAGCACCGCCCGTGCAACCTTCAGCCCTGAAGTCTCAACCAGGGTACGAGCATCTTCTAACAGCGCTGTGGCGGTCGGCGGAGCGGCATTGAGCACGACATATGCGCTCTTTCCGGTGCTGCTGATGAGCTGGGCAGTGCGCTTGATCGCGTCCAAATCGACGAGGGAAGGGCGGCACGGGATCAGGACGAGATCCGCGCGCTGCGCCGCGGCGACGGCTTCTGCGCCAGCGGCGGGCGGTGTGTCGATGAGAGTAAGGGCAAAGCCGTTCGCCTCGGCCGCGTTGATAGCCTGATCCAACCGCCGTGCGCTGATCGGCTCGACATGAGGGAGTTCGGCCTCGCGCCGCTCACTCCACGCGGTAGCGCTTTCCTGGGGATCCAGGTCGAAAAGGGCGGTCTTGATGCCAGCCACTTGGGCGGCAACCGCGAGATTAACGGCTAAGGTTGTTTTGCCAACGCCCCCCTTCTGCGCCGCAAGTGTGATTATTTTCAAATGTGCACACCTTCAATTTTGTTTGGTTGATGTTATGCACATTTTCAGGTTAGCACAATCCCTTGTCATGCGCTGCCAAATCGCCTTTGCTGGGTGGGAAGGGGATGGGTGAGCGCGATCCGACAACTGTTCAACTGGCTTAGCCGCAAAGCGGTTTTATACGTCCTGCTGCTGATCGCGATCAGCATAAGCACAGTGCTTGTGCCATGGGCGAAGCAAGTCATCGCCGGAAGAACGCCGGCGCAAATGCGAGCGCAGGTACTGAGCCATGCCACTCAGGCAATAGCTGCCGAGCGAAGCCTTGCTGTATCCACGTTCAACCGCCAGGCGCAGGCATCGCGCACCAGCAGCGTTGCCGAGCTTGACGCACGCCTAGCCCGGCTTCGAAGCGAACGCACGACACTAAGGAACGAAATTGCTGGGGCCAGACCTCGCTGGATGCTTGCCATCACCGATCCCGATGCGGTGCTTCCGCTTGAGCGCAAGCGGCTGCGCCTCGGTTGGGTCAATCAGGAGCTGCCCGCGGTTGAGGCAGCGCGGGCAGCCGTCGCTAGCAATGGGGCAACGCTCACTGCGCTTACGGATCTAAGGGCGCAGCAGGCTCGCGTCAGCCAAGCCATCCCCAGGTGCAATGCCGCTGCGCGTGAAGTGCGTAGCTTTGAGGATCGTTGGCGATGGCGGCTGCGTAAGTGGTGGGATAGTGATGAGCACAAAGCGCTAATCGTATTGCGCGAGCAGCGATGCGCCACGGCTCGCCAAACGATGCGGCAACGAGATCACCTGCTGACGGTCGCACGCAGTAGAATTGAGGCTCGCCGACAGGCGAACGCCGCTTTTGAGCGAGCAGCCGTAGCCACCAGCACCATTGAGCGCGTCGGGCGCGATCTGGGCGCCGATGCGGCCAAGGCCCAGATTGAATGGCGTGGCTCGCTACCGCAGAAACTACGTCTCTGGTCACAGCGGCTCGGATTGCCGTCGCTGCTGCGACAGGCTGCAATCGCGCTCGCAATCGTTATTGCGGTGCCCTTCCTCATCCGCATCTTTTGCTACTTCGTACTCGCGCCGGCAGCGATGCGGCGTCCAGCAATCCGCTTGCGCATACTAAGAGACGTCAGTGTTCCGATCCCACTCGCTGCGCGATCAACAACATCGGTCAGCGTGCGGCTTGCGTCCGGCGAGGAACTACTGGTGCGCCAGGACTACCTACAAACCACCAGCCATGCCGGGAGGAAGGAGACACAATGGTTTTTGGACTGGCGGCATCTGTTCACCAGCCTTGCCTCGGGCCTTGCCTTTCTGACCCGCATCCGGGGCGACGGAGAGGTGACGACAGTGTCGGCCGTGCGCGATCCGTTAGCGGAAGTCACGATCCTGACATTGCCTGAGGGCGCCTCATGCGTGGTGCAGCCACGCGCTCTCGCGGCGGTGGCGCAGCCGATCCACCGGCGATTGCGGGTCACCACCCAATGGCGGCTCGGCTCGCTCAATGCCTGGCTGACGATGCAATTGCGCTACGTCATCTTTCACGGCCCGGCGCGGCTAGTGATAAAGGGTGGCCGCGGCGTGCGGGTCGAGCATGCCGAACAAGGCCGCATTTTCGGGCAGGACCAACTCGTCGGCTTCTCCGCCGATCTCGCTTATTCGGTTACCCGAACCGAAACCTTTTGGCCCTACTTCTTTGGGCGCGAACAGTTGCTCAAGGATCGCGTGGAAGCGGGGTCGGGTGTGTTAATTATTGAGGAGGCTCCGTTGTCAGTTCGGCGCGGTGAGGTACGCCGCGGGATCGAAGGGCTGGTCGATGCGAGCATGAAGGCGTTCGGAATTTAACCCTACTGGTGCCCGCAAGCAAAAACGCGGCAGAGTACGGAAGTGCGAATTCTGGGACGGCGGGACATCTCGAAGCAAATGGGGGAGCCCGCCCGAAGGAGCAAACCCTTAATCAACCTGTGCTTGGCATGTTCAACGCATGAAAGCGATCACGCATACCCAAGACTTGGCCCTTCCATTTCAGCCATTCGCCAATGCGACCAGTCGCGTGAACGAGTGGCGCGGTCGGTGCCTTGACTCGTTTACGCGTGCTGAGGCCGCCGTAACCGAGTGCTTGATCGCTCTGGCGGAAGTGGAGGGGAAAGGGCAGCAGGTCCGGCTCCCGCATCTCGTCGGTCAACGCCTCGATGCCCTTGCCCAAGCAGTGGCTGCCGGTGGGCCGTTCGAAGCCGAGGGCACGGGCGCATCGTTAGCCCTTGAGCGCTTTCGCGTCCACGACAGCTTCCGCAATATGCTTTGCCATGGCGTCGGCAAGGTCACGCTCGATCCGCAAGGGACTTGGACGCTGGTGCTACGGCTAGCGGCACTGCGCTCACGGCGATTGTCTCGGGATACGCTGGCTCTAACCGAAGCCGAGGCCGAGCAGCTCCAGGCCGAGGTGGGCCGCGCATCGAAGGGACTGTGCTCCCGGCTTGGGCAGGTGAGGGCGCATGTTGCTCAGCGGTCAAAGCAGTGCGCTGCTGCCCCCTAAAGTCGCTAGTTGCCCCAGTGCTGTCGCTAAATTACTGAGTTCCGCGACAGAATCTCCGGCCTGCTACACCGCCGAGATGTGATGCAGGCGAGTCAGGCGTTCGGCCGATGGATCCGCTCTGCTAGGAAATACAGTCCGATCATTGTTGTCAGGACGATCTTTGCCGCAAACCAAAACGATAGAAACAAGTATCCGCCGCTTAACAGTTGATTGCAGGCCTCGCGCACGCTCACCCGAATGGTTGAGATTATTAATTCGTCGGGAACCTTGTTAAGAAACACCTTTGCGCTTGGAGCAAGCAGCTCTGCTGCTACAAACAGGAACACGGCCACAAACGATAACGCCGTCAGGTAGGAGAACATATGCGAGAGGAACATCCGAAAAGTGAGGGACACCTCTTCATCTCGCCCCTTGTTCTTAAAATAAGCTTTGGAGCGGGATTGGGCATCTCGAAATCCATCTCCTCCCGACTGAATGTCGCAATTGCAGAAAGCGCCGCAATATAAAATCCAGGAAGAATGGCGAATACGGTCAACATGTGCCTGCTGACGCTCCCGTCCCCGGTTAGTTGAGGCCGAACCGGAAGCAGCTCGCAAATAACTGAAAGAGCTAATCCAATTGCTAAAGGCACCCACGTCAGAAAAGGCTCAAGGTCCGGATGCTTTACCCTTCCGAAGGCGAATGCTCTCCTGATCTGATACCAGATCATAACTGACCTACGTTCGTTCGGCGCTGACGCGGACCTTCATCGCATCAGCTAGAAATGGTGCTAGGCTGACGCAGGACTCATCCATTGGAGGATTGATGCCCTGCACTGAATAGAACTTAATGTATTTCTGCTGCTCTGGCGTGCCAGTAGCGATATCATAGTCAATGGTGCGGGATGCGCCTGATGGGTCCTTGAACCGGATTTTCGCTGTTTGAAAATCCGTTTGCCGCGTCTGGAACGCGGCCAACATAGCGTTTACTCGGCCCTGGCGCGGTATAGCTTTGTCGACCTTG
>NZ_JAVRHS010000018.1:0-26525 GCF_031846435.1 Croceicoccus esteveae | reverse complement strand
CTACCGTGGCCTTGATGGCTCTGATCAGCGTATTCTTGTTGCAGGACAAATCCGGGATCACAGCCTTTTTTAGAAGCAGGCCTCTGTCATCTCGCCGGCGTAGAAATGTGCCTATAACGCCAGGATGACCCGGGCGGTTTTTCGCAAGATCATCTTGAACGCACTGACTTCCGCCGGATCATCAGGTCGGTAGGGCCTTTCGCTGCCCAGTTGCTCGGGATTGCAAACGTAATGAAGAATGCTGCCACTCAACAGGTTAACCAGATGCATCGACACCCCGGATGCGAAACGTCCGGCTGCATCTCCATCGCTGATAATCTCACGCAGCAATTGCAGTGCGTTTCGTGAAAACTCAGGAGAATAGCCGGACGGATGCGCGGCATTGGCACAGTTACGCAGGATAAGCCGCGCTGCCGTCGGCCGTGCAACCAGAAAATCAACCCAGCAATCGATGAGCAGCGTCAGCCGCTCCCATGGATCGTCAACCCCATCGAGGCGCAACTCCGTAAGGCTGACGAGACTCTCGTGAACATCGGCAAACACAGCCGAGAACAGCTCTTCCTTGCTGCGGAAGTAATAGAATATCGCCGCCCGCTTGATGCCGATGGCTTTGCCGATGCTTTCAAGCCGGGCTGCCTCGTAACCCAATTCGGCAAATTCACGTTCAGCGATTTCCACAATCCTCTGCCGTGTCTGCTCGCCCTTGCTCAGCTTTGATATTTCCAACGTCAATTTGCCCTCATCTGGGGACCGTGCGTGGAAGTGATCCATACGGCTGTGTCCAACTTACCGGAAAGTCAGTAGCCAGACTGAGTTTCGGGCACAAGACCGCCTCGCTTCCGGGGTTGGCTGAACCTCGGCCACCGATTACCAAAAACTTTCGACAACGTTAAAAAGTTACTTGCGAGTAAGTTCATTGCGGGTTAGCCTACTGAATAGTGGGAGGAGCGGCACGAGCATGACAACGCTTTTTGATCCGGTGAACCTTGGCGATACGGCGCTTGCCAATCGCATAATCATGGCTCCCATGACCAGAAGCCGGGCCGGACCCGGTGACGTGCCGACCTCGCTGATGGCTGACTATTATCGCCAGCGCGCATCGGCCGGCCTGATCATCACGGAGGGAACGCAGCCCTCAGCCGAGGGCAAGGGATATCTGAGAACCCCTGGCATCCACAGCGCGGATCAGATCTCCGGATGGCGCGACGTGACCGACGCGGTTCACGCAGAAGGGGGGCGCATCTTCCTTCAGATCATGCACTGCGGGCGGATCGCAAGCGGGCTTAACAAGGATCCCGCTGCGCAGACGGTTGCGCCATCCGCGATTCGCGCCCGCGGGGAGATCATGACCGAGCAGGGAATGATGCCGTTCGACGAACCGGTCGCCCTTGAAACCAGAGACATCCCGCGCGTCATTCGCGAGTTCGCCGATGCTGCGCGCAATGCCGTTGCAGCCGGGTTCGACGGGGTGGAACTGCATTGTACAAGCGGCTATCTGCCGGCGCAATTCCTGTCGAGCGGGTCCAATCATCGCACTGACGGCTATGGAGGCAGCAGCAGCAACCGGATCAGGTTTGTGGTCGAGTCACTGGAGGCCATGGCCGCCGCGATCGGCGCGGGTCGTGTTGGTTTCCGGATCTGCCCCGGCAATCCGTTCAACGATATTTGGGATGAGGATCCTGCGGAAACCTACGGTGCGCTGCTTCGCGCAGTGTCACCGCTCGATCTTGCCTATGTCCACCTCATTGATGTTCCCAGCCCGCAAGTGTCCAGCCTCAACCTCCTCAAGCACAACTGGCGAGGACGTACGGTGCTGAACGAAAGCTTGAGCCGGAAAAAAGCCGAGGAACTGATTTCGGGAGGGGTCGCCGATGCAGTCTCCTTTGGGCGGCCTTTCATCGGCAATCCCGATCTCGTCGAACGGTTCAGGAATGGAGCAGCCTTGGCCAGTTTTGATCCGGCGACGCTCTACACTCCCGGGCCCGAAGGTTACGTCGACTACCCGGCGCTGGTGGCAGTCAATTAAGAAAGTTGAGCATCCTTCCATGACTTCTCAGGAACAACCATCGACAGATTGGGCGCCGCCGCCCCGGCCGGACTGGCTAAAGACATTTCTTGATGAATCGAAAGCCTGGAACGGCAAGGCTGTCGCTCCCTTGCAGGCGGACGAACTTATCGAAACGGCTATTCGTCAGACTGGTTTTAATGATTTCGGCCCGGATGACTGGCGCGAACCGTTCCATATTCTCGTGAAAGCAATCGAAGAGGAGGCGGATCTCAACCTGTTCGGGCGTTTGTGGACCCGTCAGGAACTGGTGATGTTCCTTGAAACCCGCCTCAGGATCGAGGCGGAATACAAAGCCCATCCCGAAATCGAGGATGAAGAGATCGATCAGCCGGTGTTCGTCACCGGGCTGCCGCGGTCGGGAACTTCAATCCTGTTCGAGCTGCTGGCGCAGGATCAGCAGTTCCTGGCACCCGCCAACTGGGAGTTCGTGCTGCCCTGCCCTCCCCCCGAAGCGGAAACCTATTGCAACGATCCACGTGTGCCCCGCGCCCACGACTTGATCACGCAAATGGGTCGGGTTGCCCCTACCTACCAGGCGATGCATGAGATGGGCGCCTGGATACCAAACGAGTGCGGCGTTGCCTTCCGGTTGAGCTTCCGCTCCCAGCACCTCGCTGCAACCTTCCAGGTTCCGACCTATACCAACTGGCTGTTTGCCGCTGATCAGGAGCCTGCTTACCGCTACTACAAACGGCTGCTGAAACTTCTGCAGTGGAAAAATCCTCGCGGGCACTGGCTCCTCAAAGCTCCTGAGCACCAGTCCTTTCTGCCGGTCCTGTTCAAGGTATTTCCGGATGCGCGGGTGGTCATCACGCATCGCGATCCCGTCAAGGCACAGGGTTCGGTCACCAATCTGATGGGAACGATCTACTGGATGCGCAGCGACAAGCCTTTCGATGCCGCAGCGTTCGAGGAATTGCTGACGCCCGAAGGAACGGCGGCGCGACTGGACCAGATGATTGACTGGATCGACGGCAACGACATTCCCGCCGGGCAGATCAGCCATTCACGTTACGCCGACCTCATGCAGGAGCCGGTCGAGGCGCTGGAAGCCCTTTACGCAAAAATGCAGTTCCGCTTCACTGCCGAGACACGCGCTGCGGTCAACCACTATCTGGAGCAGAAGCCGAAGGGAAAGTTCGGCTCGCATCATTACGCGGTCGATCGCGAGGACAGCACGCGGCAATTGTTCGCGCGATACCAAAGTCAATTCGATGTCCCAAGCGAGGAGTGAGCCCATGCCTGAACAATATGAACAGGATCTCAAGGCAGCGTGGGACCGGTTTTGCGACGAGCTGAAGGAAGCAGGCGACATCGCCTTGAGGAAAACGGCGGCGAGCAACCCGGTCGATCGGGCGGCAGGTTTCCGGCTGTTGTCCCGCAATATCGCACTCGCGTTGCAGTTCGAGATGGAAAATGACGATCCGCAGCACCCGGAACTTCTGCGTTACTTCGACCCGCTGCGCAAGCAAGGTGGCGACAACACAGACGCACTTTATGTGGGCGCGCCGATCAACGGCACGGACACGTATCGCGTGAGTGGAACGCGCGGCCAGTCGCGTTATTTCGGAGTTACCGTCGTCGAGAAGGGCGATACCCCGTGGGGCGGTGGAGTTGCCGGGTCGTTGTTTGGTGACGAAATCGAGACTGATGAAGACGGAAACTTCGAGCTTTATCTCAGTCCCGACCCGCAGCCCGGCAACTGGATCAAGACGACGCCCGACACTTTCCGGGTAACTTTTCGGCAGTTCTTCGCCGATTGGGAGGGCGAGGCTCCGATGGAGGCGCGGATCGACCGCCTTTCCGGCGATGGAGCGCCGCCGCAGCTTGCCCCTGAAACAGTGATCGACGGCTTTGGGAAGGCCGCTCACTGGCTGCAGTGGTCGGTAACCTACTGGGCCGACATGATCGAGAAGTGGAAAGCACAGCCCAATCGCTTCCTGTCATACCGACAGCTGGACAATAACAAGATTGATGCAACGCCTGGTGGCGAACCGCTCATCGCTTACTGGATGCTGCCGGCCGACGAGGCGCTGATCATACGGGTAACACCTCCCAAAGCCCATTACTGGGCGGTGGAGTTCGGTAATTACTGGTGGGAAACCATGGATTACCGATATCGCCTCTGCAGCACGAACTGCCACCATGCCACGCTTGAGGACGATGGTGAACTGATCGTCGTGGTCAGCCATGATGATCCGGGCGTACCGAACTGGCTCGATCCGTCCGGCCACAGCGAAGGTTACGTAACGTATCGCTGGATGATGGCGGACAATTATCCTGTGCCCGAATGCGAGCAGGTCAAACGAGCGACCTTGCTCGACCACCTGCCGGCAAAGGTGAAGCGGATTACGCCGCAGGAACGTCGCGAACAGCTGGAGGAGCGTCGCCGCGGCGTTGTCCGAAGGTTCAAATGGTAGGCGCAGGCATCCGGCTCAAGGCTGAAACTCATTTGCAAAGGAAGGCATGAAATGGATCTGGGGCTTGCAGGCAAAACGGTCGTCATAACCGGCGGGAGTGGCGGTATCGGTCACGGGCTTGTCATGGAGTTCGCACGCGAAGGCGCAAACGTCGTCTCCGCCTCGCGCGATGTCGATACAGGTGAAAAACTTGCGCAGCGCGCCAAGAGTGACGGTCTTGCAGGCAGCATCCTGCCCGTCGCGACGGATGTGACGGACAGAGCGAGCGTGGACGCGATGCTGGACATCGCACACGAACGGTTCGGCCTGGTGGACGTACTTGTCAACAATGCTGGCGGTGTGGGCAAGACCTGCCCGTTCGATGAACTGGATGAGGAAACCCGTCGCTGGGAAATCGCGTTGAATATCGATGGTGTAGTGAACTGCACGCAAGCCGTTGCCAAGGACATGCTGTCGCGAGGCACAGGCAGCGTGATCAATATTTCGTCAAATTCTTCCCTGCTTGGCGAGGCGGCGCAGAACATCGTTCATTACGGCGCAGTCAAAGGTTTCGTGAACAGTTTCAGCAAGCTTCTCGCTTACGAATGGGGACCCAAAGGCGTGCGGGTGAACAACATCGCGCCGGGCTGGATCGTGCCGCACAAGAACGAGGAGATTGCCGCGGGCAGCTTCTGGAACCGTCTCGAGATGGGAACTCCTGAAGGGATGCAGCAGGCGCTGGAGGACGGCAGCCTCTTCAACATGAGCAGTCTGCCGATCAAGCGGCTCGGACGCCCCGAAGACATGGCTTACCTGACCATGTTCCTTGCATCTGACCTCTCCAGCTACATCACCGGTCAGCTCATTTCGGTGAGCGGCGGCGTTTACATGCCATGAAGCTTCATGATCAGATCTGTATTGTCACCGGCGCGGGCGGTGCTGGCGGCATCGGGGAGGCGATCGCGCGCCGGTTCGTTGCCGAAGGTGCGCGGGTCGTCGTCTGCGATATCGTGGAGGACAAGGCGCAGGCAGTGGCAGCCGATCTTGGCGAACTGGCGATCCCCTGGCGTTGTGACGTGACCCGATCCGCAGAGGTAGAGGCTCTCGTCGAAGCCGCGGTAAGGCGGTTCGGAAGACTTGACGTAATGGTCAACAACGTGGGCTTCACGACCCCCGGCTTGCTTGGCGAACTTGACGATCAGGCGTGGAGCGACGTGCTGAACGGCAATCTCTCCTCGACCTTTTACGGGCTCCGGGCCGCGCTGCGCCCGATGCGCGCGCAGAAAAGCGGCTCGATCATCAATGTCGGCTCGGCCGCAGGATTGGGAGGCGCTCCGGGCCTGGGTGCGTATGGCGCTGCCAAGGCCGGTGTCATCAACCTGACCCAAACGGCAGCAGTCGAGAATTTCAAGGGAGGGGTTAGGGTCAACTGCATCCTGCCCAACGCAGCGACCGAGCCCTTGCTGGCCTGGTTCGAGGCGACCGAGGCAGGGAAGAGGACCCGCTCCGAGATCGAAGCTTACGCGCGTTGCGGAGCACCGGAGGAAATCGCCGCCGCCGCAATGTTCCTGGCATCCCGAGACAGCAGCTATGTCAACGGTGCCGTGCTCCCTGTCGATGGTGGCCTGTGTGCCCGCGTCGGCTGCATCAGCGCAGAGATCGAGTAAACCAATGCAAGCAGCAATTTTCAAGGAAACCGGTACACCGCTTGTCGTCGAGCGCGTCGCCGACCCAACTCCTGGCGCTGGCGACGTTATCGTCGCCGTCGAGCGGGCCGGTATCTGCGGCTCTGACCTGCACGTCACGCGCCATGGCATGGTTCCGCCAGGAACTGTCCTTGGCCACGAGTTTGCTGGCAAAATCGTGGCGCTTGGCGAGGGGGTCAGCAGCCACTGGCGTATCGGTGACCGGGTCACGGCACTTCCCATCCACGCCTGCCACGAATGCGATGCCTGCAACATGCAATTGCCGGCACTTTGCAGCGCAATCCAATTTGCCGGCACCACCTTGCAATGGCAGGGCGCTTATGCGGAGTTCATTGCGGTGCGGGAGAACATGCTCCAGCGGATTCCAAGCGGCGTCTCCATCGATGAAGGCGGCATGATCGAGCCGCTGGCGGTTGCACATCATACCGTGGAACTGGCGCACATCGCCAAGGGCGAGGCAGTGCTGGTAATCGGCGCCGGTCCAATTGGCGCGGCCGTGACACTGTTTGCCCGCCTAGCGGGAGCGGGACCAGTGATCGTCAGCGAACACTCCGCCGAGCGACGCGCTCTTGCGCTGGAACTTGGCGCAACAGCGGTCATCGATCCGGGGACCGAGGATGTCGCGCAGCGCTTTGGCACGCTCGCGGGTCGCTCTCCCCAGATCGTGTTCGAGTGTGTCGGGGTGCCGGGTCTGCTGCAGGAGGCAATCCGGCTCGCAGGGGTGCGTGGACGTGTCGTGGTCGCCGGTGTTTGCCTGAGCGAGGATCGCATCATGCCGCTGGTCGGGCTGAGCAAGGAAGTGAGCCTGCAGTTCACCCAGTGCTACACCGAAGATGATTTTGCGAAGGTGATCGATCTGGTGGCCCGTGGTGAGGCTCAGGTCACGCCCTTGCACACCAGCACCATCGGCTTTGCGCAACTGCCCACGATGTTCGAGGCGTTACGCACGCCATCCGGGCAATGCAAGGTGCTCATCGACCCATCACTTGGCTGATCCCGTCACTTGGCTGATCATGATGATCGGCCATCAGGTTCAAGAGGCGTCATGTCCCAAACACCACCACCAGAACTGGCCTCCAACAGCGACCAGAAGCCCTGCTCCATGGAAGGGCTTCGCTGGCGCGCGGAGTGGATCCGCCTCGAAACGATCAGGCAGATCGCCGGTGCCGGTCTCGGCCATTATTCAAGCACGTTCAGCGCAGCAGAACTGCTTGCCGTCCTTTACTACCATACTCTGCGGATCGATCCCAAGAACCCGCAGTGGCCCGATCGCGACAAGTTTCTGCTGGGCAAGGGGCACGTCGGTGTGGGCCTGTGGCCGGTGCTGGCGGACCTTGGATACTTCCCGTCAGGGTGGCTGGAGAATTTTGGCAGGATCGATTCGCCACTGACCGATCACCCGATCATGCGCGAGGTGCCCGGCGTAGACTTCAGTTCCGGGTCGCTTGGCCACAATCTGTCAGTCGGTGTGGGCATGTGCCTTGCGTCGCGGTTTCGCAGCGGCAGCGACCGGACATTCGTGTTGCTGGGCGATGGCGAGTTGCACGAAGGTCAGGTCTGGGAAGCGGCGATGTCCGCCTCGCATTTCAAGCTCGGCAATCTTGTGGCGATTGTTGACGCAAACGGGAGCTCGGCTGACGGCCCCACATCCGAAGTCATGAACATAGAACCCATTGCGGGCCGCTTCGAGGCATTTGGCTGGCGTGCGGTGGAAATTGACGGGCATGACGTCACCCAGATCGTTCAGGCGATGGACGAGATCCCGGACGCTGACAGCACTGTCCCCACGGTGATCGTGGCCCGAACGCAGAAAGGCAAAGGCGTCTCCTATATGGAAGCCGCGCCACGCGAATGGCATTTGGGCTTCATGGGATCGTCCGACCGGCAGCAAGCCGAACAGGAAATCAGGAGCCGCATCGGATGAGCAACGATTCCATCGACATGGTCGACCCGTTCTCCTTCACCAGCGCAGCGGAGGTCGAGGATGGAGCCGTAATCGGCCAGACGCTGATCGAATTGGCGCAGGAACGCGACGACATCGTCCTCATTGCACCTGATGTCGGCCGTGGCCCTGCAACCACCTCCTTCATCGATGCCTTTCCCGACCGCTACATCGATACAGGCATTGCCGAAAACAACGCGGTTTCGATCGCGGCGGGTCTTGCCGCGTCAGGCTTTCGCCCGGTGGTTTTCGGCATTGGCGCCTTCATGGCACCCAAGTGCCTGGAACAGATCCGTACCGACATTGCCATCAACCGGCTTCCCGTGACGTTGATTGCCGCATGGGGCGGGCTCGACATGGGCTATTTCGGCGCCAGCCATCATGGGCTCGAAGACATCTCCATGTTGAGGGGAACGCCTTATCTCACCATCATGTCCGCCGCCGACGATCATGCCATGCGGACGTTGATGCGTGACGCGATTACAGGTGGCATGCCGACCTACATCCGTGCCCCCAGCGGCGCGGCGCGTGCGGTCTATGATGCCTCACCCGATTTCGATCGTGGTGGTCTTCAAACGATCCGGGACGGCAGTGACATCCTCCTGATCGGCACGGGCCTTGGCACATCCTTGTGCATCGCCGCGGCGGCAATATTGGAAGAACAGGGAATGTCTGCACAGGTCGTCGATGCACCCTACCTCAAGCCCTTCGACCAGCACGGTATCTGCCGCCTGGCGCTCGCTGCGCACAACGTGCTTGTCGTAGAGGAGCACAATGTCACCTGCGGGCTTGCGTCGCTGGTTGCCGAAGCGTTGGGTCGCGGCGGCGTGGCGCGGCCCATGCACGCAATCGGTCTCCCGGATGGTGATCTTGCGGTTGCGGTGCCGGATCAACTGTTCGCCCGGTACAACCTGACCGCAGAAGCAATTGCATCAAAGGCACAATTGATCATTCGCTGATTATTTTTGAACGTGAAGCAGACCTGCTTCTTGTCTGACAGGGCATGTCCAGAAATCGTCGCAGTACGGCATAATTGAAAAGGGAGAGAAGATCATGGGGAAATTGGTCCAGTCCGCCTTGCTGATAACATCAGCGACGATTTTTACCGCTGTTCCGGCCTGGGCACAGGATAATACGGTTCAGCCCACACCGCCCAACGAGCAAGGCAGAGATCCTACCCCGGTACAAAGTGGCGGTGTCGAGGAAATCATCGTCACAGCCAGAAAGACGGCTGAGAACCTGCAGGATACCCCTGTTTCCATCACCGCGTTTTCAGAAAGCTTTCTTGAAAACCAGAACATCCAGCAGGTTGACAAGATAGCGCAGTTTACGCCCAACCTTGTCATCTCAAAGCAACCGTCGAGCCTTACATCGGCGTCGATCCTGATCCGCGGCATCGGCCAGATCGAGCCATCCGCCGTCGCGGAGCCTGGCGTCGGCATGTACCTTGACGGTGTTTACATCGCGCGCACGGCAGGCGCAATCCTCGATCTTGTCGATCTCGAGCGGATCGAGGTGCTGCGCGGGCCCCAGGGCACGCTCTTTGGGCGCAACACGATCGGGGGTGCCATCCAGCTCATTTCGCGCAGACCGACAGACGAACTCGGGGTTGATGCCAAAGTCGGTTACGGCAGCTTTGATACCTGGTACGCCAAAGGTACGCTCAACACGGGGTATATTGCCGGCACGCCGTTCAAGGCCACTGTTTCCTACCAGCATCGGGAATCTGGTGGTTGGGTCGACAACAAGCTGACCGACAAGGATCCTTACGGGTTGAACACCGACGCCGTGTGGATCCGGGTGCGCGGCGATATTTCCGACGCATTCAGCATGGATTACAGCTTCGACTGGAACAAACGCGAAGGTCAGTCACCTTACTTCCAGCTGGTCGCCGCGACTCCGAATGTCGCCACCTATCTCGGCCGCTCGGAATCGCTGGGTGGCGATCCGCTGATCTTCAGCCGCGAGCGGCTGCGCGATGGTCTCCAGGAAGGCTTTACCGATAGAAAGGGCGAGTTTCGCTGGGATTCGCGAGTGAAGGCGTTAGGTCATGCGTTGACGCTTGACTATGAAGTCGGAGATTTCCTGAATCTGAAGTCGATCAGTGCGTATCGCGAATTCAATCAGGACACGATCCTGGGGCTCAGCGGCAACGGAAATCTGCGCGGCATCGTCTTTGACCCCTCGTCGCCCACGTTAACTTCTGTTCAGCGGGTGACGACCTACCAGGGCAACAATGCGCCCCAGGACCAACGCCAGTATTCGCAGGAGCTTCAAGCAACAGGAAACATCGATGACTTCAGCTACATCTTGGGCGCTTATTATTTTGACGAGAAAGCAAGCGAGCGCAACCAGCAGTTCCTGACCATCATCACACCTGTCGCGGATCTTGGAAACGTCGGCTTTCAGCCGGAGTTCGTAGGCGCCATTCAGGCGCTGAACCCGGGGCTGGATCTGATCGGCATCAATGCGTTTCCTCTCTCGCTGTTCGGCGGTACCGCCAAATCGACAGCTCTCTTCGGTCAGGTAAGCTGGCGCCCTTCGACGCTCGAGGAGAAACTGGAGCTGACCGGCGGGCTTCGTTATACCTGGGACAAGAAGACCCTCTTCCTGGACACGGATGGCGATGGTACCCCGGACGTTGAAGGTCGTCGCAAGTTCAAGAACCTGTCGTGGCTGGCATCAGCCAACTACGACTTTACCGACGATCTGATGGCCTATGTCCGCGCTGCGTCCGGTTACAAGAGCGGGGGGTTCAATCCTCGCGCAGCTACCCTGAACGGGTTCGATTCGGAGAAGGTGATTGCCTACGAGGCCGGTATCAAGGCTGACTGGTTCGATCGTCGCCTGCGCACCAACCTTTCGGTTTACCGCACCAATTATGACGATCTGCAGATCAACCAGTTTTCCTCGGGCAGCAGTGGATCAGTCGCGCTGGTCCTCAACGCCGGCCGAGCGCGCATTCAGGGAATCGAGTTCGAGGCAACCGCAGTACCGGTGGAACGCCTGACGCTGAATGCCTCGTTCGGTTATACGGACCCGAAGTACAAGGAGTTCCTGTTTCGTGATCCCGTCACCGATGTGGTCATTAACGTGGCGGATGAAGCCCGCTTTGCCAATGTGAACAAGTGGAACTGGACTGCAGGTGCGCAATATGCGTTCGCGCCGTTCGAGTTTGGCGAGCTCCTGGCGCAGATGAACTATTCATACCGCAGTGAAATCATCTTCCACCCACTGGACCGGATAAACATCTTCAACAAAGAGGTAGCCTCGCCTGGTCATGGGACTCTTTCGGCACGGCTCACATTGTCCGACATTGCAGTAGGAGACCGAACCACGGCCGATGTTTCCCTGTGGGGTGAAAACCTCGCTGACAATGACAGCATCATTTACGGAATTGATTTTGGCGGGTTGGGTTTTGGAGGTGCCTATTTCGCCGAGCCACGCAGCTTTGGCATTGATGTGAGACTTCATTACTGATCCCGGAGACATTCCGCCAACACGCAAATTGTGCTTTTGTGGACAAGCGAACGGGGCCAACATCATGAAGCGATTTCACAGATGGGCAGTCGGTGCATTGCTGGTGCTGATCGGACTGATCCTCGCAGTGGCGGGCGGGTGGTTGATCGCGCTTGGCGGATCGTTCTACTATCTTGCCGCTGGCCTGGGCTGCGTGGTGTCGGGGGCCCTCATCATACACAACCGGGTCGCCGGCGTCTGGGTATATACGGCTGTTGCAGCCGGCACTGTGCTATGGGCGTTGTGGGAGGTGGGGATCGATTTCTGGCAGCTGCTCCCCCGCGTAGGTGGGCCGCTCGTCATCCTCTTTTACATAGTGACGCCCTGGTTCCGCCACAGCTTTGAAGGCAGCGAGCAAGAGTTTGCCAAAGCACCACGCCGTCTGCGGACGTCTTCCATCGCTGTTGCCGCCGGCGGCATAGTTCTGCTCGCTGCGGTTTCGTTCATCGCTCTGCAGCCAACCCACAGCACGGCGGACAGCCGGGGAACTTATCCGGCCGAAGCGACACCAGATTGGGTCGACTATGCTGGTGACAAAGCGGGCACCCGGTTCTCGCCGGCGACACAGATTACACCTGCCAATGTGTCGGACCTGAAAATCGCCTGGACCTTTCGTACCGGTGACCTCCCGGAAAACTATCCGAACAGCCGGGCTCCGCAGATGTTCGAAGCAACTCCGCTGCAGGTTGGAAACACACTCTTCATCTGCACGCCGCGCGACATCATCATTGCTCTGGATGCGGACACGGGCGAAGAGCGCTGGCGCCACGATCCGAAGATCGACGATACCGGCGTTTACACGATGACCTGCCGCGGCCTCGCCTACCATCAGTCGGCGCCATCCTCAGGCGCGGATTGCCCCGGCCGGCTGCTCGTGGCCACGGTCGACGGCCGGATGATTGCCGTCAACGCCCAGACCGGACGGCGTTGTCGAAATTTTGGCCGCAATGGCCAGATTTCCCTTCGAGACGGCATGGGCTCCATCGAGCCAGGCTTTCACTTCAACACCTCTCCGCCCGCAATCGTTGGCGATGCCGCGATCGTGGGCGGCTTTGTGCTCGACAACATGGCATCCGACGCACCGTCCGGCGTCGTTCGCGCGTTCAACGTCATCGACGGCAGGCCATTGTGGAGCTGGGATGCCGGCAGGAAGGATCCGAACGCTCCGCTTGGCCGTGGCGAGACGCATATGCGCGGCTCTCCCAATGCGTGGAGCTTGTTCAGCGCCGATGAGAAACTGGGCCTCGTCTACGTGCCCACGGGCAATCCCTCGCCAGACTATTTTGGCGGGCAGCGCAGCCCCGAAATGGAGCGTTATGGCAGTTCGGTTGTCGCTTTGAACGCTACCTCTGGCAAGATGCAGTGGGCGTTTCAGACGGTCCATCATGATCTTTGGGATTATGACGTCGGATCCCAACCGGTGCTGGCGGATCTGACAATTGGTGAAAACCAGGTTCCCGCCCTGATCCAAGCCACCAAACAGGGCGAGATCTTCCTGCTAGACCGACGAACAGGTCAGCCACTCCTGCCAGTCGAAGAGCGACCGGTGCCGCGAGGCAACGTTCCGGGCGAACGCTATTCTGCAACGCAGCCGGTGTCGCGCGCGCTGCCAAGCCTTGTGCCTCCTGCGCTGCGGGAGCAGGACATGTGGGGCGCGACGCCGCTTGACCAGTTGTGGTGTCGTATCTCCTTCCGGCAGCTTCGCTATTCCGGTCGGTTCACTCCTCCATCATTAGACAACAGCCTCATCTTTCCCGGCAACAACGGCATCATGAATTGGGGCAGTGTGGCCATCGACACTGAACGGCAGATCCTGGTCGTGCCGACATCCTACATGGCAATGACACTGAAGCTCATTCCGCGAGATCAGGCCCCTGCGACCGATCAGATCGTGCTGGACGGCCGTGCCGCCATTTCGCCCATGCTCGGTACGCCCTACGCAGTTCGAACAGAGCGTCCGTTCCAGTCGCCGCTCGGCCTGCCGTGCAACGCACCACCTTGGGGCAGGCTGACGGCAATTGATCTGAAGTCACGAAAAGTTCTGTGGCAGCGTCCCCTCGGAACGACGGCCGACCATGCTCCGTTGCGAATTTCCGTCCCAGGCGTTTTCAATCAGGGCGGCGCGATGGTAACCAGAAGCGGCGTCGTGTTCATCGGCGCGACACTCGACAATTATCTTCGCGCCTTCGATCTGACGAGCGGCAAGGAGCTTTGGAAAGGCCGCCTGCCCGCCGGGGGGCAGGCGCTACCCATGAGCTATGTATCGCCGCAAAGTGGCAAGCAATACGTCGTGATTGCTGCAGGAGGGCATCAGTTCATGGATACGACGATCGGGGATCATGTGGTTGCCTATAGCTTGCCCGAGTGAGAACTTCGCCCGTCCTTCGGCAGCACAATTGGCACAAATAGCGATTTGCATTAGCGGAGCGTAGCCCGCAGGTTCTTGGGCAATCTCAGGAGGCCGGCTTGCGGTGCTGCAAGCGCCGATGTTCGATGATTTTTTTTGTTTGATCCTGTCGCGCCGTTTCATGATGGCTGCGGCGCGGTCGAAGTAGGCGTCGGCGGGCGTCACATTGTTGAGGCGCTCGTGGTAGCGGTGGTGGTTGTAACAGTCGACCAAGGCTTCGATCTGCGCCTCCAGGTCACCGGGCACAAAGTGATTTTCGACCAGCCTGCAGTTCTTGATTTCTCGTGCCAGCGCTCGATCTTGCCCTGGGTGTGGGGGTGGAACGGCGCGCCGCGCACGTGGCTCATGGCTCGCCCTGCGATGCCATCGGCCAGTTCACCCGCGATGTAGCTCGGCCCGTTTTCGCTGAGCAGCCGGGGCTTATGCCGGATGTGAGCCTGGTCGCAGCCTGATGCTGCAAGGGCCAGGTCGAGCGTGTCGGTGACGTCTTCGGCCTGCATCGTGCTGCACAGGTTGAGCTACGCCTGTGTCGACTCCCGGCCGATGATGCAGCGCGCGTAATCTTCGAGCACGATCGACAGATACATCCAGCCCCAGCCGATGATCCTGAAGCAGGTAAAGTCGGTCTGCCAAATATCGTTCACCCGGGTCGTATGGGTATGGAAGCAATCGGCCGCATTTACCACTACACAGGCTGAACTAGTGGTCAGGTCACGGGCCTTCAACAAGCGTAGACCATTGCTTGCAACACGAAGTAGTGACCCTCATCCGTGATCCGAGCAGCCAACTTGCGTGGGCTCATCTCTTACTGCCCCAGCACCAGCTTGATGATCTCGAGCTTCTCGGATGCAGGAGACCTCATTCCTGGCCTCCCCCAGCCGCCAGCATGCTTTTCTTGAGAAGACTGTTCTGCAGGGTCAGATCGGCCAAGCACCCCTTGAGATTGCGAGATCCTCGGCAGATCCTTCACCTCGGCTGTCGCCGCCGCACGGGCAGTGTCGCCAGCGAGGCGATGCTTCCCGGCTTCCATGAGCTCGTTGGCCCTTGGTCAGCTTCGCTTCCGATCAGGTGTAATACAGGCTCTGGATAATGCCTTTTTTGCGGCGCAGCTCAGCGATGCTGTCGTCAAGGCGCGGCTTATCTAGCACGATACGGATCTTGTCCTTGGCCAAAAAAGTGCGTCGAGTGGCACATGAATGTCACCAACCTTCTTGCCGGTTGGAGCGCAAACAGGTTCGGGGCACAGCCGATCGTGCTGCTCGGCATTCGATCTGCCGCGCTGAGGCAGGCAGCGGCAGGTTACGCCGCTTCGAAATCGCTGATGGTTGCGGCAATGGTTCGTGATCCTGTGGCTTTGCGAGCGGGATGGCGGCACAGGCAGGACCGATGATCCTTGCTCGCGTCGTCGGGCAGAACTCCTTTGCCACCATCCTAGGCTTCAACACGTTGATCGTCGGACTGATCGGCGCATTCGCGCCGCTGGGCACCGACTGCCTGTACCGGCTGGATGGCGGTTATTTCCTGCCGAGCCACGGACCACGATTCACGCCTGTCGCGCCCGATCGCCATCTGTTCAGGGTTGGCAGCGTTTCCGTCGAGCTCAGCGGATGGGCCGCGCCCGAGCCGTCGCCCCGACATATCTCGGCTGAAGGAAAGCCTCGACACCGAAGTCGTCACCATCTGCGCCGGTCTTGCCGGCGGGTTGCTCGTCCTCCATCTGGCGCAAGGCGGCTTAAGCAGCGTCGTGCTGGAATCCCGTCAGCCGGGATGGGGCGCCTCCCGCCGCAAGGCGTTCTTTGCCGCCTTTCGCGAACACCGGGGCTTGCCAATCGCACTCGCGCGCGAAAACGCCATTGATTGTGAAGCGACGCAACGGGGTTATCTGAACGCGATGACGGGCACGCGTGCACAGGCGCTCCGCTGACCGCCCATGGCGCGGCGACACAGCCATTGTCCGGATAACTCATGCACAGCATCATGCCGGGAGGCATGTCATTGGCCGAAACGCCTGTCGATCTCAGCCCGTTGGAGGATGGATCGTCACGGATGCCTGATCCTGTCCAGCATTCCCACGCCAAGACGATGGGCAGATGCGCAGTGGCATTTCGCGGAGCATCTGAAATGGATCCGCAAGGTTTGCCCACAAAACCGCGACGTCGACATTCGGCGCATGCATTACTGGACCGGATGGGTCGCCCTGGGTGACCGGAATTTTCCCGGCGTGTTCGGGCTTATGTATTTCATTGCACGGGTAAACGGGATGGCGCCCTTCATGGGCAAGTTTCTGGCGCAAGCGCTGGGAGCCGATCGCATGGACGCGCTGTGCTTTCTCATGCAGCAGCTGGAACGCGTCACCGTCTCGCGCAGCCGCGAGCTCCTGATCGGCAGGCTGCTCGATCCCGCCGCCCGCGCAGCGCGCCAGCTGGGGCTGCTCAGCTACTCCGGCCCGAACGATACCGCCGCCGGAAAATGGCCAGCCAATGGCGGAACGCGGGCACCGCCGTTACGAAACCGGGAACAGCGGTCCTGCCAGAGAGCGCGATAATCGCAAATCTGTGCGGTGATGCTTTCCAGTCGTGGTCTAGCGTCGGGTTTTGCGATGGCCCTGCCCTGCGAACGATACAGAATGGAACAGGAGATGACGGCATCATACACCACAAAAAGGATGAGTATCTGTCCATCAATCCCAAGGGTCAGGTTCCGGCCATCCGCTTCGATGATGGCGATGTGCTCGCCGAAGGGACGGCTATCCTGTCATAGCTGGGCGCCACTTTTGGCAAGAATGGCTACGCACGCGAGACCGTTCTAGGCCGCAAGGGAGCCGAGGCGCTTTCCAACGTGATGTCGGAAGTGCACGCGACTTATCGATGGTCATTTCGGAACGACAAGGCACACAGGCGAAGGAAGATGGCAAGCGCAAGACCTACAAAAAGCCCGACGAGCAATATAGGTGGATGGACGGCATCCTGGCCGAAACCGGCGGCGAATGGTGTCTGGGCAAGCGTTCCCTTGCCGACACGATCCTTTGCGTGCTGACCCGCTGGAACGAATAGGGCGGCAAAGCGGCGAAGCGGCGAGGAGGCGGGCCGTTAATCCTCCGTCTGCTGATCCGGACCGGCGGCTGCATCATTGCTGGCAAGGACGCGTTCGACCCGACGGTCGGGGACCAGCCAGATCAAGGCCACGGCGACATAAACCGCCAGACCCAGTTCGGTCAAAAAGAACGACGCCGTCACCCCCACGGCATAAAGCGCAATGGACAGCTTGCCTTTGCGATCATCGCCGATGGCCTGCGCCAATTGTGATCCCGCCCCTTCATGGCGGGCGAGCATGGCGGCCAGCAACCGGTATGCGCATGCATTCATCAGCAGGATCACGCCATAGCTCGCAACTGGCGCCACATCGTCTGGCGTCGTGCCCATCCATCCTGTCACAAAGGGGATGAGCGATAACCAGAACAGAAGGTGCAGATTGGCCAGCATGATCGGGCCGGTCGCGCCGTCCGCTGCCTGGAACAGATGATGATGGTTGTTCCAGTAGATGCCGACGTAGACGAAGCTGAGGATGTAGGTCAAAAGCCCCGGGATGACGGTCACGAGATCGGCGAAGCTCGACCCCGCCGGTGCCTTCAGATCCAGCACCATGATCGTGATGATGATCGCGATCACACCGTCGCTGAATGCCTCGATCCGCCCCTTGCCAATTCCGTGCCTGATCACGTCATAATCCTTTCGCCTGTGCGCTGGACCTGAAGGCGATTGGCTGGACGATGGCAAGCTGGATCAGTTATCCGACGCCCGCACAAGGCAGAAGCAGGATTGATCAGCACGCAAGGCTTCGCCTTTTAGCGACCGGTACGAAACCGAACGCCTGCACATTCCGTCAGCAGGACGGCGCATGATGTTGCGGGTCCACGAGATGAGACGGTGCGTTGCTCCACCTTGTGCCGAGCCCGGGACCGGGAATGCTGCGTGATGATTAGGGAGTCATCTTCCGATGAAGATCGCGATGCTGGCCACGGACTCCCGGTCAAACAGTTCCGGTTCGATGCGGCGGGCGGTCCCGATCTGCTGTTCTTTGGCTGGATCCATCCTGACAAGCGCGCGAGAGAAGCCATGCAGGATTATCATCGACGATACGTCGAGCCGGCGGTCGACGGTATGAAGGTGCACTTTGACGAAGCCGTCGGTCGCGAACGATGGCTGCGGGTGCCGGGATCAGCCCGCGCCTCCTTCACCTCATCTATTTCAATGAACCGTTCGGATCGTCATTCATCGAGGCGAAGGCATCGCGAACGCGGATCACTACCACCCGGCGCGGCTCCATCGCTGAACTGATCGATGATGGCACGACGGAATTTCTCGTCGAAACACCCGCACGGGTGACCGCGGCCATCTACTGTGCCGGCAACCTCAACCGCGCGGCCATACGTCGGCGGGTGGTGAACCGGTTCAGCGTAGATCGGGTAGCGGATGATCATGGCTCGCCATATCGCCGCATCCTGGGATGACCGGCATTGGATCACTCGGATCGATCGCGTCGCAGTGCACCCGTGAGCCGACCGCAACAGGCAATGTTTCACGAAACTGGCGCGGCAGGATATCCATCGGATCGGTGCGGAACCATGTGACCCTTGGCACCAAGCGCCGACTTGCGATCGCCTCTTTTTGGAGAAGCACCATGGCTGAAGAATTCATCCCGTCAGCAAGGATTTCTGAAACGTCTGCGGAGATTTCCGGATCGCGGGCATCCTCAATATCCGCCCGCGATGCTCGTTGGTCAGGCTCGCGAGCGGACGCTTCGTATTCCTCGACAGCTATAGCTTGACAGGCGACCTGCGCGCGCAGGTGATGGCTTTGACCGATGATGGATCGGCGGTTGACACGGTCCTGCATGTGCACCCGTTTCACAAGGTGCATTGCACGCAGATGGCTCGTGTTTGCCATCCGCCACATTCTACGGATCATCGCGCCACGTGCGGAGCCCCCGAAGTCGCTTTGGCAACAAAGATGGTTGAAGCTGAGGCGGTTGCTGCGTGTTCGGCGAACTGGCCTTTTCCCTACCCGACGGGATCGACTACATTTCGGACGATGAGAATGTGCATGCAGGATCGCTGTTGGTCTTTCATTCATCGAACGGTGCATTGCACGTCGATGATACGTTCAACGTCCTCCCGCCTCCCGCTTCCTGCTTTGATGCGCAGGATCCTGCAGGTTCCACGTCTGGCGTTCCATTCAAGGCTGACGGATGCGCCGCCTGACGACCCCGACGCTGGTCGCCGCTACTGCGACTGGGCCGAACGCTTCGCGCAGGATTGTTCGGCGACGGAGACGCTATCCGCTGCACATTCGGCGCTCCCCCGATTTTTGCAGGATGCGGCTTTTCACGAGCCTTGAGGGACGCTGTCGCAAAAACGCGACCGGGGCTGGGAAAAGCCACGTGAATGCTATCCCATGTTGAATTCGCGTCCTGCGTGTTGCCGGTACGGCAGCATGCGAGCAAATATCCTGACGGCTAAAGCAGTTTGTCGAGAGTGATCGGCAGATCCCGGATACGCCGCCCGGTGGCGTTGAAAATGGCATTGGCGATCGCCGCACCGGTCCCGACGATGCCGAGTTCACCCAAACCCTTCACATCCATGGAAGACAGCGCGTCGTCCTCCTCATCCACGAAGATGACATCAATACGGTCCACGTCCGCATTGACCGGGATGTGGTATTCCGCAAGATTGTGGTTCATGAACCGGCCGAACCGATGGTCGGTAAACGTCTCCTCCTCCAGCGTCTTGCCAATTGCCATGACGGCCGCGCCCATGATCTGGCTGCGCGCGGTCTGCGGGTTTAGGATCCGCCCCGCAGCAGCAGCGATCACGAGCCGGGTGACACGCACCTGACCCAATTGTTCGTCAACCCGCACTTCCGCAAAGACCGCAGAATGGGTGTAGCCGACATAACGCAGCTTGGCGAGAAAATGAGGCAAATTGGTCTTTTCCGCCTCCAGCCGGTCGAGGCCGTGACCTTTCAACACGTCGGCGTAGGTCACGGACCGCTCATGATCGGTCTTGAGCATGATGCGGCCGTTGGCAAAGATCACATCCTCCTCGCTTGCATCGTTCAGCGGTGATCCAGCCAGCGTGCGCGCATGGCTCAAGAGGTCGGAGCGTACCGCTTCGCACGCCATGCGCACGGCGTTACCCGCCGACGCCGCGGTCCACGACCCGCCCTCCACCGGCGAGGCAGGGTAATCGCTGTCACCCAGATTTGCCGACACCTGCCCGATGTCGAGACCCATGGTTTCGGCGGCAATCTGCGCCAGGATGGTGTAAGTGCCCGTACCGATATCCGCCGACGCGGTCGCGACGTTCAGCGTGCCATCGGATCGGAGCGTCGCACGTGCGGACAGGATGGTGGTGCGTGCCTCCCACACCCCTGTCGCCATGCCCATCCCCACCAGTTCGCGTCCGTCACGCACGCTGCGCGGTTCGGGCGAACGGCGGCTCCATTCGAATGCCTGCCCACCCTGTTCGTAGCAGGCGCGCAACGCCTTGGATGAAAATCGCTTGTTCCGGTTTTCGTCTTTCTCCGAATAATTGCGCAGCCGCAATTCGACCGGGTCGATGTTCACCGCTTGGGCAAGCTCGTCCATTGCCGATTCAAGCGCGAACAGGCCAAGCGCAGCACCCGGTGCACGCATATCCGAAGGGGTGTAGGTATCGAGCTGCGCCAGCCGGTACGAAAATTCGGCGTTGGGACAATGGTAGAGCATGCCTGACCAGTTGACGACCACCTCCTGATGATCCTCGAACGTGGACGTCCCCGCGATCGCCTCGTGGCTGAGCGCTGTAAGCCGCCCATCGGTTGTCGCACCCAGTTTCACCGTCTGCAACGTGTGTGGCCGATGAACATGGGTCCACATCTGGTCGCGGGTCAAGACGACGCGTACGGATCGTTTCAGCGCGGTCGCGGCCATGACGGCAAGGAACAGCTGATATTGCGGACGCAGCCCCGACCCGAAGCCGCCACCGACAAAGGGGGTGACGACATGAACGTCCTTCGCCTTCATGCCAAAGACGCCCGTCACGTATTTCTGGCTGTTCATGACACCCTGGATCTTGTCATGAACGGTGATCGCCCCGTCGCCCATCCATTCCACCGTGGTGGCGTGCGGTTCCATGGGGTTGTGATGCTCGACAGCCACGCGATAATCGGCGTCGATCCGCACCGGCGCGCCGGCAAACGCGACACCAAAGTCGCCGCGCGACGAAGGCGGACCGGAAATCCCGAAGCGTCCCTTTGGCGGCACGTAGGCGCGGGCCTGCGCAGCCATGATGTCGGTCTGGTGGTCGGCCACCTTGATCTCGATCCGCACCAGCGCGGCAGCATCGCGTGCGGCTTCAAAACTGTCGGCGATGACGAGCGCGATTGGCTGGCCGCTGTACAGCACCCGGTCATCGTAAAGCGGGCGGAACGGATGACCGGGCGGCGCTACCTGATCCTGATAATTGCGGTCCATCCATGCGGTGTCGGGCCGGTTTTCATGCGTGAAAACCTCCACGACGCCCGGAAAGGCCATGGCGGCGGTCGCGTCGATATGCCTGATCGTGCCGCGCGCCACCGGCGAACAGACGACATAACCATGATGTAAGTCCGAAGGCGTGAATTCGGCGGCATATCGGGCGCCGCCCGTCACTTTCATCGGACCATCCACCCGGTTCTGCTGATATCCGATGATCTTGGGTGCGGTGGTGGGCATGATGCGGTTTTCCTTAGCGGATCTGCTTGTCGATCTGCGACTGTGGCGTGCCCGCCGCCGCTTGCCCCAAGGCGCGCACGATCGCACGGCGGGCAAGATCGATCTTGAAACGGTTGTGTTCATGGCCGACAGCGCCGTTCAGCAGCAGATCGGCGGCATGCACGAAACGGTCATCTGTCGCCGGGCCGCCGGTCAGCGCCGCTTCGGCTTCCGGGAGTCGCCACGGCTTATGCGCCACTCCTCCCAAGGCGAGGCGCGCGGCGGTTATTGTATCGCCATTCATCTCCAGCCCCACGGCGACCGACACCAGCGCGAACGCGTAGGAAAGGCGATCGCGCAACTTGAGATAGGTATGATGACGGGCAAACCCGCGCGGCGGCAGTTCGACGGCAACGATCAGTTCGTCTGAAGCCAGCGTCGTGTCCTTCCACGGTTCATCCCCCGGCAGGCGGTGGAAACGAGCAAACGGAATGCGCCGCTCCCCGCCCGGTCCTTCGACAATGATCTCGGCTTCGAGCGCGGCCATGGCGACGCACATGTCCGACGGATGAGTGGCGATACACGTGTCGCTCGCCCCCATTATTGCATGGATACGGTTGACGCCCCCGATCGCGGGACAGCCGGTGCCCGGCTCGCGCTTGTTGCACGGCGTGCCCGTGTCGTAGAAATAATAGCACCGGGTGCGTTGCAGCAGATTACCGCCGGTCGTGGCGGCATTGCGCAACTGGCCCGTTGCCCCCGCAAGAATTGCGCTCGACAGGAGGGGATATTCAGCCTCGATCCGCTCATCATAAGCCAGAGCGGCATTGGTAACCAACGCACCAATCCGCAGCCCGCCCGCGTCAGTTGCCTCGATCGAACGAAGCGGCAGCTTGCCGATATCGACGAGCAAGGTCGGCGTTGCGACATTGTACTTCATCAGATCGATGAGGTTTGTACCACCGGCGATCACCTGTGCCTGCGGGTCTGCGGCCAGAGCGTTCACGGCTTCCTGGACTGTGCCGGCGCGCGTGTAATCGAACCGGATCATTGCATGGGCTCCCCGCCCTCTCTGGCGCCGGCGGCCACTTCGACGATGGCATCGACGATGTTGGGGTATGCGCCGCAACGGCACAGATTGCCGCTCATCAATTCGCGGATCTGCGCACGTGACCCGGTGCGCCCTTCCGCCACCAGCCCCACTGCCGACACGATCTGCCCCGAGGTGCAATAGCCGCATTGAAATGCGTCATGATCGACGAACGCCTGCTGCATCGGGTGAAGATCGTCGACCGTTCCCAGCCCCTCCACCGTGGTCACATCCGCGCCGTCCCTTGTCACGGCAAGCACCAGGCAACTGTTCATGCGGCACCCGTCGACAAGGACAGTGCATGCCCCGCATTGACCGTGATCGCATCCCTTCTTGGTGCCTGTCAGGTCCAGCTTCTCACGCAGCAGATCAAGCAGCGAAGTCCATGGCGCGACAGAAAGATGATGCGCCACGCCATTGATCGTCAGATGGATGGGAATGCACCTGCCATCCTGCTCGCCTGCACCGGTGACCGCTGTGTTCGGCATCATTCGATCCTCATGCTGCATGGCTGCGGGTCGACACCGCTTGATATGGAGGACGACGGACCGGCTCCAGACGCTTCGCATCGTTCAACCGTCGTTTGACAAGCCACGCCGCCGCACCCGCAAGCACAATACCTCCTGCGGCAAAGGCCGCAGGCCGCAGCCATTCCGGGACTTCCACGTGCTTGCCGCGTGTCGAAAAGCTATCGGGCAGTCGCAATTTCACCGGTAACTCCGTTGTATCGATGTTGTTAGAACCCATGCGCCCGCTCAAGAGTTCCGGCCACAGGCAGCGCAGCCACGCGTTGCAAACCGCCCCAGCCGCGGGCGGCGCTGGTGATGCCCGTTTCCCGGATCAATTCTGCTTGTCGGCTGTTAGGGAAAATTGGAGCGAAGGAGTAATCATGATACGTTCGATGCTGATGGGTTTAGTTGCCGGACAACGCGCGATGACACCGCTTGCCGCCCTTGCCGGAGCGGCCCGCCGCGGCACCTTGCCTTACGATAATGGCGAGGCCCGGTTGATGGCGGTCCCGCTGATCGCAGCAGGCGGGGTGGCGATGGCGGCGCTGGAAATGGCGGGCGACAAGATGAAGACTGCGCCCGACCGCACGGTGTTCCTGGGCCTGCTCGCGCGCACCATCACCAGCGGCTTTGCCGGCGCCACGCTCGCACCGCCGAGGCGCCAATTGGCCGGTGCGGCAGTCGGCATCGGCACGGCGATCGCATCATCCCACATCGGGCTGGCGGCGCGCAAACGTGCAATGCGGCGCTGGGGCCAGACGGCGACCGGCTTTGCCGAGGACGCAATCGTCTTCGCTGCCGCCAATTTGATCGCCAATTCCAAAGTCGTAGATTAAGGGAAGAAAACGCCTCGCCTCCAACGGCAGGGTTGCCGACCGTCTCGTATTCCGCTCGTAACCAAGCTCCTCCGCTGCATCAGCAGCGATCATGCATGACCTCCATAAGCCTGATTGGCCTGCGCATAGCTGCATGATCTTCATTGGAACGATATACATTCGTCATCTGGCGGTGTAAAATTGGGCAGCATCATGGCTCTGGCAATCAATGGCTTATCTGGCACTGACGTAACGGGCACCTGATCGCAGCCAGGCGGGATCGCCGCATTGCTTGGCATGAAGGACGCGGTCGACATGGATGATATCGCGCGAGCCGGTCGGGTGGCCGACGGGCTCATGCCCAAGGCGGCTGCAGGCCCGATCGACTTGCTGGGCTAGGGCAATGTCATTGGCGGGATCATCCCCAAAGCCATTCTTCGTCGCAATCACGAGGCGCGCAGAAGCCGGTCGCGTGAATTGAGCGAACGGCTGTATGAAGTCAGCCGCGTCGTCGTTGCCGCATAGCGGAGCTACGGCGGAGATGCCAATGCGGCACGCGAGTTCCTGTCGCGCACCATCCCTTGCTGGACGGGCGGTCCCCTTTGGTCTTGCCAAAGCGAGTTTCGCGGGCGCCGATGCGGTGGTTAATCTGCTGCGCCGGGCCGACGCCAGCTTCGCTGAATGAACCATGGCGTGCTGGAGATTTCCCGATCCGGAACGATCGCGGAGCCCGGCGCAGCGAAGGACAGTGGCACCGCGCGGGTACCGGCATTATTCACGCATCGTGCCATTGTTCGACGGCCATGCTCGAAAAGCTGGTGCATCATTCCGGCGTGCTGCACCAATCGCGGCGGCGATGTCGCACGCAGAGCTGGCCAGTGGTGATATGAGGACGCGCTCGGCCATGCTGGCGTACCCAGCATCGTTGCCCGCATGGAACACAATGTCGTCTGCAACACCGAACATGCCGATTTCGCTGACATATGGACCGGGCTGGAGATTTCCGTCTGGTGGGACAAACGATTTTTCCCTCGGCAACGTGGGTCTATCGCCGCTGCAAAGAGCTTCGTTTGCAAGGCTGCTCCTCCCCTGGCGCCGGGTGGTTAGCGCGGCGCGGTCAAGTGCTTCCAACTCGCGCTCTTTTCATCACGCAGTTTCGCAGCCCAGTTCGCATCCGCCAGCAACGATCGGCCTACAGCGATCAGGTCGAAGTCTCCCTTGTCAATCTGCGCCGCAATGCTTTTGAGATGTTCAGGCGACACGCCCGGTAATGTCGTCTCGCGCGCCGTCGCTTGTTCTTCGGTGAACAGGTCCGCCAGACCGATCGAGCCGACCGCGATCGTCAACAACCCGGTCAGCACCTTCGTTCAGCCGCGAGATTGCGCCCACTGCCATCGCAGGCAGGGGTCCAAGCCTCGTGCGGCGAACCATGCAGGATGTCCGCACCCGCCGTCGCCAACGGCTGCATGAGTGCGCTCAGGTCTTCCGCAGTATCGGCAATCCGTGCATCATAGGCACCGATCTTGAATTGCGAAACGTGCGCCAGGATCGGGAAGTCGGGTTGTGTGGCGGCCCGGCACACGGCGATGACACGCGCGGGAATCCGGGCACGGTTTTCCGGCGGGCCGCCATAATCATCTCGGCAGCGGTTGGTCGCGGACCACAGGAACTGGTCCAGCAGGATGTCGTGACTGGCATGAATTTCCACGCCATCGAAGCCGTGCTTGCAAGCCAAGGCGGCGCTACGGGCAAAGGTGGCTTCCACCGCGTCCATGTCCGTCGCGGTCATCGTGCGGCCGACGCGATCGCGGCCGGCCACAAGATCGGCAATTGCGTAACCGGAGGGGCAGATAGCCGGTGCGTTGCCTAACGCATTGATGTCCCGCTCCATTCCGGTGTTCCATATTGGAGGATGAGCTTACCGCCGGCCGCATGCACTTCCTTAAAAATTTCGCACCATCCGGCCGATGCGTCGTCGCCCGAGAAAATTGAACCGCTGCTGTCAAGATCGGTAAGATCATGCCCCAATGCCGCCGCGCCGGTGATGGCAAGCGTCACTCCCCCTTCAATCCGGCGGCGCAAATAGGCACCATAGTCACGATGCGGCCGTCCGACATTCAAAGGCGTATCCCATTGGCGACATCACAATGCGGTTGGGAAGCGCAGGATTGCGCGATAGGAACGGCGTGGAAACGTGGCCATGCACGGCGCCGAGCAGGGGATCGGCTTGCTTGCATTCGCTCGCCTGCCTTTCGGACAGGTGCATCTGGATCGGCAGACCCCGAACATCGACCAGTGCGTGGATCCTGCCAGTGCGTGGAACCTGCCAGCGCGTGGAT
>NZ_JAVRHS010000017.1:0-33209 GCF_031846435.1 Croceicoccus esteveae | reverse complement strand
CGCGGCCGGGCGGGCCGGTTCGTCGGTGAGCCCTTCGATGCGGCCTGTCACGAACCTGCGCCGCCTTGTGTCGAAGCGCTTGTGCCTCGAGAAAGGAGCGCTCCTCGGCCCTCGACACCACCGCATCCGCCAAGCGGCCCGCCATCGCACCATACGGATTACGGTTCCAGGTGACCAGGGCGCTTCCTAAGGTCGGCTGTTTTGCTTATGGGCGGGAGTGATATGACCCCTTCCCGCTACGTCGCCGTGCGCGGCTTACCACTCGCCCTGGCGCTGGTGTTCACCAGCTTTGCACCCGGTGTCCGCGCGCAAGATGCGCCGCCGCTGTGTTCGGATCGCCCCGGCGATGCGACACCGACCTGCGTTCTGGAAGCCGGAGCTGTCCAGTTGGAAACCAGCATCATAGACTGGTCGCGCAGCAAAGGCGATGGCACCACCAATTCCTACCTGTTGGGTGATTCGCTACTGAAACTGGGCATCGGCGGCGATACTGAAGTCAGGGCGAGCTTCACCCCGTATCAGCATTCGCGCACCACTCGAGAGCGCTTTATCGCCACGTCTGAAGGGTTCGGCGATGTCGGCCTATCGGCTCGTCACCGGTTTGTCGATGGAGGATCGTCCGGCATCTCCTTTGCTGGGCAGGCATTCGTGGTACTCCCAACCGGCTCGGATGAGGTCAGCGCCGGCACCTGGTCGGCCGGCATCGTTGCGCCGGTGGAATTTGCGTTGGGCAACGGTTTCAATTTCAATCTGACACCGCTCGTAGCGGCTCAGGCAGATAGCGACGGGGACGGGCGACACCTCCTTTATTCGGGCACTGTGGCGGTGGGACACGCCCTCGGCTCCAACGTCAGCATGACCGGCGAATTGTTTGCGCAGCGCGACCGCGATCCGGCGGGTCACGCTAAGGTGGTGACCGCTAACGCACTGCTGGCCTGGCAGCCGACGCCGGACTTACAGTTCGACTTATCAACCTATGTCGGGCTGAATAGCGACGCTCCTGATATTGAAGTTCTGGTCGGCTTCACCCGCCGATTTCGATAGTGCGCGAACTGATAAACTACGCACTGTTGATATCGTGGATTTCCAAGCAGGCTGAGTTCTGGTTCAAGGCCGCATTTGGAAGGCGGTCCTGGGGCGCGGCGATCTCACGGACGGGCAATGGGCGTGCATCGGGTTTCTGCTGCCGTCGGATTACGGCAGGAAGGCACGGCTGCCCATGACAATCGGCGTTTCCTCAACGGAATGCTTCATGTTCTGCGGGTCGGATGTCCCTAGTGAGATATGCATGAACAGTTCGGCAAGTGGAACTCGGTTTGTATCCGGTTTCGGCGATGAGCAGAACAAGGTGTCCGGGATGCCATGCTCGACACGCTGGTCGAGTTGGGGCTCACCGGCGATTGGCAGCACATGATCGACGGCACCATAGTTCGGGGCCATTCTCGCAGCAGCGGGCGCTAAAAAAGGGGGGCTGCAAGGAAGGCTCTGGTCAAAGCCGCGGCGGCTTTACGAGCAAGAGCCACGCCCACTGTGGAGCCGCAGGCGCGCGTAGCACACCGTCAGGGACGCCCTGCTGGCTTTATCCTCACCGGTGGGGTGTCCGACTTTCGTGCCGTTCCCAAACTGCTCGATCTGCCGGTGAAACCGCCCAAGGCGCTGCTGGCTGACAAGGGATATGACAGCGACGCCGTCTGCAAGACACTGCTGCTGCACAACATCCTCCCGGTCACCCCCGAGGCCAACCGCCGTCCGCAGATGGTTACCGCACCATGCCGACAGAACTTGGCACTGCAGCTATCTCCTCCGGAGTAACCCGGTTACTCATGTCAAACCCGTCGGTTTTCTTAGCACTTTACGTTCCTCAAACAATCCAGCTAAGCTAGGATCTATGTTGCTTTCGGGCACGTATGAACCAGCCTCTCCATGCAAAGACGCATGTAAGCTTTTAGACAAAGATCAGATTTGCTTGGACTATGGAAGAACACTCGACGAGATCGCGGGTTGGTAAAGTTTCGCCGCGTCGCGTAATATACAAGCAACAGATGATGCGGCGCTATTCATGAGAAAGACGGCACAATCGCTGGGCGTGTGAGCCTTTTCCTCGGCGGAGCGAGATCGGGTAAGAGCCGCTTGGCGCTCGCCTTTGCTCAGGCGCTGCCTGATCCGCACGTTTTTGTCGCTACAGCGCAGGCTTTCGACGACGAAATGCGCGATCGGATCGACAAGCATCGGCAAGAACGCGATGATCGGTGGCGCACAATCGAAGCTTCGCTCGACTTGCCCTCGGCAATTGAAAGGGCTGGCTCTTCAAGCGTGCTGATCGACTGTTGCACACTTTGGCTGTCCAATGTCATGCTGGCGGAACGCAATGTCAGCAATGAAGTGGAGAGGCTGCTTGGGTCCCTCCGATCATCTTCGGCCCGGATTGTCCTGGTGAGCAATGAAGTTGGTTCGGGAATTGTGCCCGACAATCAGCTCGGTCGGAAATTTCGTGATGAGCAGGGTCTGTTGAACCAACAGCTTGCCGCGATAAGCGATCGGGTGGAATTAGTCGTCGCTGGCGTCCCTTTGCGGATCAAAGGCTGAGCACGTCGGCCAATCGGATCAAAGCATCAAAATCGGGCAGGCCAATCCGAAGATGCCGGCTGTCTTCCCGAAACCGCCGTACCGCGATCCCCCTGTTTGCGAGGACCTTCCACACCTTGTCGGCATCGGGCACGCGCACGAAGCGGAAAAGATCGGTCCCGCCAAGCTCCTCGATCCCGACCTTCGCTATGAGGCAGGACAGATCTTTGCACGCCGTCCTCAGCCGTGCCCGCGCGGCGTCGTGCCATTGTAAGTTCGAATATGCATGAGCCCCGAGCGAAAGGGCCGGTCCAGATACATCCCACGATCCAAGTCTGTCGGTGATTTCAGACAGCATCACGGGCGGGCCAAGCGCTGCACCCAGTCGAACTCCGGCAAGTCCGAAGAACTTTCCAAAAGAGCGAAGAACCACGAGCCCTTCGCGACCAGCCATGGAGGACACGCTGAGCGCTGGTTCAAGATCGGCATAGGCCTCGTCGACGATCAGCCAACCGCCTCGGCTTGCGAGTTCAGCGCGCGCGCCTTCAATTCGCTCGATCGGCCAGCGCATCCCATCGGGGTTGTTCGGATTGACGAGCACCACGACATCCGCGTGATCGAGATGATCGAGCGGATCGTCCACGGCGTTGACCTCGGCTCCCGCTGCGCTCCAACTCACCGCATGATCGGCGTAAGATCGACTGCGCACGACGACACGCCTGCCGCTCAGGATTGTGGGCAATTGCCGAATAACCAGCTCGGTACCGGGAACGGCTCGGCAGTGCGCACGGTCGCAACCGAAAGCCGCGGCCATCGCGACCTCGCATCTTTCCCGATCCCTTGCGGTCGGCAGCGTGGCCCAGGCTTCCCTGGAGATAGGCGGCAACGGATAGGAAAAGGGATTGATGCCCGTGGAAAGGTCGACCCAGGGCAAGGGCGCATTCGGAAACGCCGCCGCCATCGCGTCGATTTGACCCCCATGGCCTTGCAAGAGCGAAGGATCGTTCATCAACTCGCCAGTCCAATACCTGCAAGGATCAGGGCTGTGACCACCATGGTGAGGCGGTAAAGCGACAGGGCGCGGCTCAGGTCGGCCATCGCGACATTACGCCCTTGCGCGTTCAGCCAGGGTTCGTCGGACTTCTCAGCGCCATAAGATCGAGGGCCGGACAATCGCACGCCCAACGCTCCTGCCATGGCGCTTTCGGGCCATCCTGCATTGGGTGAGCGATGGGATCTGGCATCGCGAAGCATCACTGCGACTGCTCGGGCGGACCATGCGCACAGTCCGAACAGGAAACCGGTAAGTCTTGCCGGGATCAGATTGGCCAGATCGTCAAGCCGGGCAGCGACCTTTCCGAAAGCTTCGTAACGCTCGCTGCGATGGCCGATCATGGAATCAAGAGTGTTGACAGCCTTGTACGCGAAAAGGCCCGGCAGGCCAAGGACCACGCCCCAGAAGATGGGCGCTATCACGCCGTCCGACGTGTTTTCCGCCAGGCTCTCGATCGCGGCACGCGCAACGGCGGCCTCGTCCAGCGTCGCTGTTTCGCGCCCGACGATCCGCGAAAGCGCTTCGCGAGCCGGAGCAAGGTCATTGGCTGAAAAGGCGTAGTTGACTGCCGCAACATGGTCGTGGAGTGAACGCGTCGCGACAAGGGTGGATGCCATCACGGCACTGATTGCGAAACCGACGGGCTCCGCGGGAGCCATCTGTGCGACAGCCCATGCGATGACCGCCACCAGCGCAACCGAGGCGAGTGTCGCCACACCTCCAAGAACAATGCGCACCAGCCTGGGCAGCGATGTTCTATTGCCTGCTTTTTCCAGCTTTGCGACCAACCAGCCGAACCAACGCACAGGGTGCCCGATGCGCCGGTCGAGCCAATCTGGCCAACCCGTCGCCGCCTCAATCGCGAGTGCGGCGAGCATGAGCCAGGCGAACATTATCGCGCCATTGCCATGATAGCGTCGATATCCAGAGCCTCCTCCAGACCGTCAGCCAGTTCGTCCAGCGCGGCTTCGACGCCTTCTTCATAGTCGAGTAAACTTGCCCGACCGCCGCGCAATCCACCGAGCCAATCGCCACGAAACGCATCGTTTGCAAAGACGCCGTGGAGATAGGTGCCGATGATCCGGCCGCCTTTGGCGACAGCTCCATCCGGTACGCCGTCCTCCAGCATACAAAACGGCTGAGCGAGAGCAGGACCATCTGAGCGTCCAGTATGGATTTCATACCCGGTCAACGCGATCCGCTCCTGGACAGTCACCGCACGCATCGGTCGGACCGTCTTTTCGCCGGTCATCAGCGTTGTCATGCGCAGCAGTCCAAGACCTTTCGCGCTTCCCGCAATCCCATCCACGCCGCCTGGATCATTGATGCGCGTGCCCAGCATCTGGAAACCACCGCAAATGCCAACGAGATGCGCGCCGGTCCGAACGCCCGCGATTATATCGTGGTCCCAGCCCTGTTCGCGCAACATGGCAAGATCAGTAAGGGTCGACTTCGTGCCGGACAGGATGATCGCATCGGCGTCGCGCGGGATTGGCGCTCCTGGCGGTATGAAACGAACGTCAACGTCCTCTTCCGCACGCAACGGATCGAGATCATCGAAATTGCTGATCCGCGATAGCATCGGGACGGCAATGACGATGTCGTTTTTCATGCCTGCTCGCCGTTCCAACACGACGGCGTCCTCCGCTGGCAGTCGTGCGGCGCATGGGAGCCAGGGAACGACGCCGAGGCACGGCCAACCCGTTTTCAACTCGGTGAATGTCACCCCGTCGTCGAACAGTGCGGGATCACCCCGAAATCGGTTGATCGCAAACCCTTCGATCATCGCGGCATCTTCAGGATCAAGCACTGCGCTTGTTCCGACGACCGCCGCGATCACGCCGCCGCGATCAATGTCTCCGACAAGAACCACGGGTATATCCACAGCACGCGCAAAGCCCATGTTGGCGATATCGCCCTTGCGAAGATTAACCTCGGCGGGGCTTCCTGCCCCTTCGACGATGACAAGATCGCAAGATGCGCGAAGCCTTTCGAAGGCGTTGAGCACGTGCGGAAGCAGTTTCGCGCGATGCCGCATGTAATGCGCGGCTTCCTCGCTTCGCACAGGCCTGCCGTTCAACACGATCTGCGAGCGGCGATCGCCCTCGGGCTTGAGCAGGACCGGGTTCATGTCCGTCGTCGGTTCGATGCCGGCGGCTCTTGCCTGCAACGCCTGCGCCCGACCGATCTCGCCTCCCGACGAACAGGCTGCGGCGTTGTTCGACATGTTCTGAGACTTGAACGGGGCGACCTTTATACCGCGCCGCTTTGCAATCCGGCAAAGTCCGGCGACCAGCAACGACTTGCCGACATCGGAGCCTGTTCCCTGCAACATGATCGCGCGCGCTGCCATGGTATGACCTGCCTAGGCTGGCCCCAGGATGTTGAGCGAGATGGCCTCGGCATCTGTCGCATCGATCCGCGCCTTGATATCGAAAACGGTTCGCAAGCGGTCCGACGTCATGGTCTCTCGAGGTGTCCCTTCGGCAACGATCCGCCCGTCTTTCATCCAGAGCAGCCGGTCGGCGTATCGCGCTGCCAAACCAAGGTCGTGGACGACCGTCAGCAAAGCCTTGCCTTCTCTCGCCAAGTCCGAAAATATCCGCAGGACTTCATGTTGGTAGCGCGGATCGAGGGCGGCCACAGGCTCGTCAGTGACCAGAAGAGCAGTTTCTGCGGCGAGAGCCCGCGCGAGGTGGACCCGCGAAAGCTCTCCTCCCGAAAGCGTGTCCGCAGCGCGTTCCTCGAATCCTTCAAGATTGCAGGTGGCGATCGCGCGGGCGGTGGCAGCCTCATCTTCACGAGAAAGCTTTCCTGGCGCTGCGCCAAAGGCGAAGCGGCCAAGCGCAACGATATCGCGGACCGGTTGCGGCCATATCAGAGGACGTTGTTGCGGGAGGTAAGCGACCTTGCGGGCCCGCTGCACCGGGGCGAGTTTGCTAACGTCGCTGCCCTCCAGCGTCGCGGTTCCGCTGTCCGGCTTCAACAGGCCTAGCGCCAGTCGCAGCAGTGTTGTCTTGCCGGCTCCATTTGGACCGACAAGCATTGTCAGCGTGCCTGGTTCCAACGCAAAGCTTGCTTCCAGAACCAGCGGCTTGCCTTTGACGGTGTAGGAGAGCCGATCAGCGCAGAAGAGGCTCATGCCAGCCTCCGCCGCGATGCTATCCATACGAAGATCGGCGCGCCGATCAGGGATGCAACGACCCCGAGCTTGAGCTCGTTATCGGTCGGCAGGAGCCTCACCCCCACATCGGCGAGAACCAGCAGCAGAGCGCCCAGAATGGCAGAAGGAATGAGGAGACGCGCCGGATCGTATCGAACGAAAGGTCGGACAATGTGGGGTGCAACGATGCCGACAAAGCCTATCGAACCCGCCAATGCGACCGCCGCACCCGTCGCCAGCCCGGCGCCGGCGATGACGCCGAGCCGCTGCATCTTGAGATTGAGGCCAAGCCCTTCTGCCATCTCTTCGCCAAGCGTGAGCGCCGAAAGACCTCGCCGTGTGAGAAGCATGATGGCGATCCCGGCGATCAGGAACGGCGCCGAGAACGCAATGTCTTCAAAGCTGCGATTGGCGACCGTGCCAAGCATCCAGTTCACCATATCGCTCAGGCTGAAGGGATCGGGGGCAAGGTTCATAAGCAGCGCCATCAGTGCTGCAGAGAAGCTCGAAAGGCCGACACCGATCAGGATCAGAGTTACTACCGAGCGGTTGCGTAGCGCTGCGGCAGCGACGACCAGGGTCGCCAGCAATGCGCCCGACACGGCTGCGATCGGCAGGACGAGCGGGCCTGCCGTCACCAGCCTGAAATAAAGGACAAAGGTCGCAAAAAGAGCCGCCGTGGCGGACACACCAAGTATTCCCGGCTCAGCCAGCGGGTTGCGCAACAACCCTTGCAAGGCTGCTCCGCTCATTCCCAAAGCTGCACCGACTACGGCAGCGGCAATGCTTCGCGGCAGGCGTATCTGCCAGACGAGCAATTGGTCTCCCTCGCTCGCCTGAAAAGCAATGGCACCAAGAATGCGGTCCAGCGGGAGTGGCACTGAACCGAGCAGGAGCGAGAACACAAGCGCGGCGACCAGACCGGCCGACAGGATACCCGATACACGTGTCATGAAACGCCGCGGGCTTGTCTGGACATGGTCTCGATGGCTTCTACCAGGAACCAGCCACCGCAGGACGTCCACGCGCCTTCCACCGTTGCAACCGGCAGTTCGCGAAGCTGCGCTTGCGCCACCGGATGGCGCGCCGCGCTCCAGCTGTCCACATGATTGGAGGTGCTTTCGAAAAAAGCGGCAACGATCAGGTCCGGACGTTCATAGGCAAGACGCTCTAGCGGTAGTTGGTTCCACCCGCTCCGGGTTTGAAAGTTGGCAAGCCCTGCAGCGGTCATAAGTTCATGCACGAGGGATTCTGATCCTGTGGTTACGCCCGCCGGCGTCATGTACAATGCCTGGGGACGGTCGCCAGCCTTCGCCGCGAGCGCACCGAGCCGTTTGTCCATATCGGCGATGACCCGCCTCGCCGTGTCGGCTTGCCCAAGCTCGGCGCCGACACGCGCCACCTCCTCTCGCACCTGCTCGATCGTCTGGGGAAATCCGATCTGCACGACCGGGACGCCGGCGCGTTCCATGAAGGCAGTGATATTCGGATCGCCCCCGTAGGAGCGTACGACAAGGTCGGGTTTAAGCGCGAGAACATCTGCTGTGCGTGGGCGAATTTGCGGCAGCCCTCTTGCGGCGGCGCGCATATAGGAAAAGTGTTCGTCCGCGCCGGGTGACAGCGCGAGAATGTCACCTCGATCGGCGAACCGCAGAACGTATTGGTCCGCGCAGTAATCGAGGCTGATGATCCGTCGCGGTGCTTCAGGGCTGCGCAGGGCAGGCTGCGCACAGCCGACCAGCGAAAGGCCAAAAAGCACCGCGAGGATCGATCGCACTGCCATTACATCCGGTAGCGCACACCGCCGAACACCGTGCGGCCGGGCTGACTGAAATCCAGCACGGTTTCGTACTCCTCATCGGTCACGTTTTCGATGCGTCCGAAAAGTTCGATGTTGTCCGTGACGCCATAGCTCACTCTCACATCGGCAAGAGCATATCCGTCGAGCGGATTGGTGTTGGACGCGTTGTCGAAGCTGTCTCCAACAACGAGGATGGTTGCGCCGATGCCGAAGCCGTTTTCCATGCGATAGTCGGCAATCAGGCTTACCGTATCTCTGGCGCGGCGTGGGAGCCGGTTGCCCGTCGTTTCATCGAACGCATCGATTATCGAATAACTGAGCGATACGTCGAACTCATCGACCGGTCGCAGCGAAACGCCGAACTCCCAGCCATCCGCCCGCGTGCGCGCAATATTGTCGTACGTTCCAGAGGGAGGATCGTTCACGAGGCATGGCGGCAACAGGCTGTCCGTGCAGCTCAGGAAGACGATCTCATTCATGCCGTCACGCTTGAAGTAGGTCACACCCGCCTGCGCTCGGCCATCGAGAAAGCTGTGGGTGACACCAACGTCCCAGCTATCCGCTTCCTCGGGATCCAGACCGGCGTTCCCGTACTCGCTGAACAGTTGGTAAAGCGCGGGCGCCTTGAAACCTTCGCCATAACTTGCGCGGATCACGGTGTCGCCATTATCGGGCGAGTAAGCGCCGCTGGCCGAGAACGTAATGGCGCTTCCGAAGGTTTCATGATCGTCGTAACGAATGCCCCCGGTTACGGACAGACCATCGAGCGGGGTCGTATTGACCTGTGCGTAAAGCGAATTAATCCAGACATCGGCGAACGCGGGCGGCGCACCGTAGCTCGATGTACGCAACTCGGATTCTTCGCGTTCAGCGCCGAATACGAATTCCGCCAGATCACCTGTATCGAAGACACCCTGATATTCGTAGCGCCGGTTCTCACCGTTCGCATCGAAGGTTTCTACGCCTGCGTCGAAATCAAAATTGCGGCGGTCGATATTGGTGTAACCAAAGCCCAGACGGTTGCGAAAGCGCCCATGCAGGAATGCGGCGTTCAGGCCGGCGTAGCCAACCAGGTCTTCCCTGCTTGAAACGATGTTCGCATCCCTTCCAAAGCCATCGATATCAGTGTCGCCGTCGGCATAGAAACCACGCAGATCGAGCGAAACATTGTCCGCCAGCGCGACGTCGATCTTGCCGTTGAAGCCCAGACTTTCAAACCCATCGGGCTCGGTCCCACCGCTGAAAGCAGAGATGCCATCGGTCCGGGCGTAGGTCGCGCCAATGCTGGCGGCAACGGGTCCAACACGGCCGGAGACATTGCCGACGAGTTCGGCTGTATCGCGTTCGCCATATTCGGCGCGAGCAAATGCATCGAGTTCCCCGGTCGGTTCACGGGTCAGCATGTTGACCACGCCTCCGATAGCCTGACTTCCGTAAAGAACGGATTGCGAACCGCGGACGGCTTCGATGCGCGAGATGTTGCCCGCGAGCAGCGTGCCGAAATTGAACCCGCCGCCCGGCGAGGCTGGATCGTTGATACGAATACCATCGATCAGCACGAGCGTCTGATCCGATTGCGCACCGCGGATCGACACGCCTGCATTGGCGCCCAAGCCTCCGTTGCGGGTAAAGGTCACCCCCGGAACGGTGCGCAGGATGTCCAGCACTTCGGTAGGTTGTCGATTGATGATCTCTTCTTCGCCAACGATGGTGACGGACGCGCCAACCTGCGAGATCGCGCGGCTCGTCCGATTGGCGGTCACGGCAATGTCGATCGATCCGGGGTTTGCACCGCCCTGGCGATCGGTCGCAGGCGGGGCCGTAATCAGGCGCTCTTCAATCGGTCCATCAGCCAATTGCGCGAGAAGAGATGTCGGAAGCAGCGTGAGAGTTGAAGCTGCTGCAACCAAGGAAACTGCGTGTCTCATATGTATGTCCAAAGTCATGCCGCACGAGGGTCCCGAAACCCGCACGGCGCATTCGACAGATGGCTCACCGCGAACGCTTACGCGCTGCAGTTTCGGAGACCGACCAAGCTGTCGTTACTTCGGAAAGAAATTTCCTGTCCCACTGGGCTGGACCCGGCCCCGGACGAACGACGCGATGGCAGGTCTCCTGGCTTACCGATCATCACCTTCGAACCGTCTTCCCAACCTTGCCCGAAGATGGGCAAAACCAGTGACATAGTGGTTCGGGGCTCCCGGCTCACAGTTGCGGGCACAGCACCGGTTTCAAACCGGCTTCCCTCTTAGCTTCAAGCGCATTCGCACTTGCAGCACCATCTGACCAGGCCTCTACGCCAGGAAGATTGCGGTGTCAATTCGGCCATAAAGGGTCGATCGGCACGGGGCGCACTAGCGTTTGATGACGTGATGCCTGGACCATACGCGATCCTGCCAGCCATAGCGTTCAAGCTCCGGATCGTAATGCTCATCTTCGGGATATCCGACGCACAGATACGCAATCAGATCCCAGCTTGCGGGCACGTCCAGGCAATCGGATATATCAGAAGGGTTGAGGATCGATACCCAGCCAACACCCAGGCCCCGGGCCTTGGCGGCTAGCCAGAAGATCATGATCGCGCAGGCAACGGAATAATGCAGCGCTTCAGGCTGGGTTTGCCTGCCAAGGCCAGACCCTTGCGTGGTTTGAGTGTCGCAGAACACGGCGAGTTGCAGCGGTGCCTCATCGAGGCCCGCCAGTTTGAGGTTGGCATAAAGCCCCTGCCTGTCTTCCGGCACAGCTTTGCGAGCCGCTTCATTCGCAGCCTGGAAACTGCTTTTCACCTTTGCTCTCGCCTCGGACCCGTCGACCTGCACCCAGCGCCAGGGCTGACTGTTGCCAACCGATGGCGCGCCTTCCACCAGATGAAAGATGTCATCGAGGATGTCCGACCCGATCGGCCTGGTCTGAAAGCGCCGTACATCGCGCCGACGGGCGACCAGCTCGCGCAGAACATCGAATTCGGTCCCAGGCATCACGGGGCCGGCTTCTAAAAGTCAATTCCTTGCTGGGCGCGTATGCCGGCGTGGAAGGCGTGCTTCACTTCGGTCATTTCAGTCACCGTATCGGCATAATCCATCAATTTCGCTTTTGCGTCGCGGCCTGTCAGGATCACATTGGTTTCGCCGCGGCGTTCAAGTGCCGCTATCACCGCATCGGTATGCAGATAGTCGTAACGCAGGGCGATGTTGATCTCATCCAACACAACCAGCGCGTAATTGCCGCTGCTTATCAGCTCTTTCGCCTTTTGCAGCGCTTTCTCGGCAGCTTCGATGTCCTGCTCGCGATCTTGCGTATCCCACGTGAAGCCATCGCCCATCACATGCCAGTCAAGCTCTTCGGAAAACCGATCGAAGAACTGCTTTTCCCCAGTCTTCCACTTGCCCTTGATGAACTGCACAACAGCGACCTTTTGCCCCCAGCCCAGCGCCCGGGCGATCACTCCGAATGCCGAGCTTGATTTGCCTTTGCCATTGCCCGTGTGGACCAGGACCAGTCCGTGCTCGGGATCTTTAAGCTCCCGGCGCTTCTTTGATTGAGCCTCCTGCAGCTTCTTCATTTCGTTCTTGTGGTGCTCGGGATCGCTGCTTGTCATCGTGTGGGGCCTCTATCAGCGCGCAAAAAAGATGGGTGGGGTCCGAATGTCATCGTCTGTGTATAGTCAAGTCGCATTTCGAGCGCGCCCTCATACCCAAGCGCCGCATGCGCGCAACGCACAACGCCCATATGCGTCACGGCCAGAATATCAGCTTCGCCATGCAGGGGCTCATCGAGATAGGACCTAACGCGGGTCGTCATGTCATTGACGCTTTCCCCGCCATGCGGGCTTGCGCCTGTCACGTCAGCCGCCCACTCATCGAGTTCGTTGCGAGGAATGTCATCCCATTTGCATCCTTCCCAGCGCCCAAAATCAATCTCCTGCAGACGTGGATCGATTTGAAGCGGAAGCATTAGCCGTTCCGCGAGCCTCTCCGCCAACATCAAGCAGCGCGACAGAGGACTGGTGTCGATGCGATAGAGAGTATCGGGAACGGTGCCGATGATCTCGCAAAGCTGAGCCTCGGATAATTCCCGCGCGCCGATATCTGATCGGCCATAACAGATGCCAGGAGCAATCAGCGGCTCGCCATGCCGCAAGAAAACTAGAGCCACGCTGCGATCGCTAGATAGATGCCCACCTCTGACACTTGCTGGACAGCCCCAAGACAATCGCCTGTGTAGCCGCCGAGTTTCCGCTCAAACAGCAGGCGGGTAAGGACATGCCCCACGGCAAGCCCTGCAAGACTGACCGCCGCAAGATCGAATGATGACCACAAACCGAAAGCTGTCAGCGCAGTGATGCTCGTGAACGAACCAATCAGCAGTGCGCTGCGCGATATGCCTTTCGCAACAGGTTTCGCCGTTCCCTCCGAGCGCGAATAGCTGCTCGTTGCGATTACAAGGACAGCCGACATCCTGGAAATACCATGCGCCAGGGGAAGCGCGACGAGGGTGAAAGAAGCCGGCAGCGCAACGAGGATAGCGATTTTGAGACCAAGCACGAGGAAGAGTGCTGCCGCGCCAAAAGTCCCCAACCGGCTATCCCGCATGACTTCAAGCATGTGGTCCTTGGTCTGTGCGCCAAGACCATCGAACAGATCGGCAAGCCCATCTTCGTGGAAGGCTCCGGTCGCCAACAGGGTCGCGCCAAGAGCAAAGATCGCGCCGATAACAGGCCCTTCGATCCAGTGACCAACCGCGTACCCGACAGATCCGATACCACCAATCAGAAGGCCGACCAACGGATAGAACGCAGGTGCCTGCGCGAAATTCTCCTCATTCATATCCATTGTCGGAAGCGGGATGCGGGTCAGGAAAACCCAGGCTGCGCAGAATCCCATAAACTGCTTCTTCACTTGTCGGCCGATCGACCGGAGACGCGGGCATCTGTAAAACTCGCCATCCCGAACAGTGACACGCTGGCGCGGATGATAGGGACGGCGAGCAGCGCGCCGGTGCCTTCTCCAAGGCGCATCTGAAGGTCAAGCAGGGGCTTTGCCTTCAGCCATTCGAGCATTGCAGTGTGCCCCTGCTCGGCAGATCGATGCGCGTAAATCATCGATGCCTCGCATCCAGGTGCAAGGGCTCGCGCGAGCGCTGAAGCAGCTGTCGCAATAAAGCCGTCGACCACGACGACTTTATTCGACGCACATGCACCAATCATAGCGCCTGCCATTGTTCCGATTTCGAAGCCGCCCACTTCTGCAAGTGCATCGATAGGGGCCAGTCGCCCCGTCCGAGCAGCTGCTCGTTCAAGAACCGATTTCTTGTGCTTTAGCCCGGCATCATCGACACCGGTTCCACGCCCGATGAGGTCGGCAATCAGGATACCGCTCAGCTTGTTCGCAAGCAGCGTTGCCGAAGAAGTATTGGCAATGCCCATTTCTCCAAAACACACGATCTTGCTTGTGAGAGAACGACCGTAGGATTGTCCCTGGCTGATGGCCTTTGCAGCAACTTCTTGAGACATCGCAGGGCCCTGCGCACTATTCGCCGTTCCTGCTCCAAGGCGCATGTTGATAAGGTCTTCCCGGCTGACCAGGACATCCTTCACTCCACAATCGACCACGGCGACCGGGATACCCAGTTCACCCGCAATTGCGTTTGCTGCGGCGCCCTCTGCAAGAAAGTTGGAAACCATCTGGCCGGTCACTTCCTGGGGGAAAGCCGACACGCCTTCCTCGGCAATGCCGTGGTCGGCTGCAAAGATCGTCAGGGATGCACTCAGCGTTCCAGGTCGAGTGTCGTTAGTGACCGATGCAACGCGAACTGCGAGTTCTTCGAGTCCGCCCAAAGAGCCGATAGGTTTGGTTTTCTGATCAAGCAGCTGTTGAAAGGTCCGCGAATTCATCGTCAATTGCTCTAGTTCGATTTCGTATTTTGACAAGCCGGGAGCCTGGTTGTCGACGGTCCTGAATTGAAAGTTTGGAGCGCCTTTTCTCAACCTTCATTCCAGGGTTAGCACCGCCAAAGCGGACGTGTCGCCAGGCAATGCTAACCTCGGTCGCTTCGGCGAGCTCCACTGCGTCTTCGATATTCACTCCCAGGCGGCGCGCAGTCGTTTCGATCCTGGAACCACTGTCTCCCGTCAGCACCGGTGGCCGTGCTACAGTGATCTGATTTCATCCTCTTCTCGGCCGTGTCAGACGTGGCCTGTTCGTAGCTCGATGTTCGTTCTGGATTACGGCGCTTGGCTCTGCTTCAATCCGCATAGCTGCTGGCCCTTGCCTGTCAGGATCGACAAGCATCATACCGGCAGCCGGTCGTTTTCTCCTGATTGCAGGAACATGCCATGGCGCCTCCAGACCTGCCGATCGGCGACGTTCACGGGTTCGGGCATGTGCGTATCGCCAACGGCATCGTGTGGCCCGATCGCTTCGAAGCGCAGCGGCGCACGATCATGTCCGCCGCAATGGTGGGTCTGAAAGGACGGGTCCGGAAGGAAAGCGAGGTCATCCATGTGATCTGCGAACGGATCATCGACCCCGCTCATTTGCTCCATGGCATCGGCAGGATGGCATTCCCGCAGCGGACCGGGCGCGGGGATGCAGCGCAGCACCCACGTGCGCCGGACCGCGGCAACGGCTCCGACCGCAAGGACAAGGGCTGGAACCCGGAGCCGCGCGATTGCTGCTGGCCGCCGCACGCCGATGCATGGATCCTGAGGACGTCGTGCGGTTCAGATCGCATGACTTCGACTGATCCATGTCGCAGCTGCCCAAGCATCAGCGCGTGGTCATCGCGCTCTTCGTCCACATTCTGCGCTGCGGTGTGTCCCGCTGTGCAGAGGCACGGTTCGACGGCGCCGGGGTCCGCCTGGCGCTGCGCTGTCTCCTGCCGCATTGCCCTGAGCGCTGGCCGCTGGCCGCTGGCCGCTGGCTCTTTATCGGGATGCCGCGGCGCAGGACAAGGACATCGGCCGTGCACAAGGCATCACCGCCGCCTTCAACGGCATCGTGCGCCAGCTGCGCCGCGCTGGGAGGTACAAGGGCGCTGGGAGGTACAAGGGCGCTGGGAGGTCAACGCATGTTCGCGTGAACGATCAAGGCTGCAAGAAGTCTGCAAATCACCTTCCTGCCAGCTGCAAACGAGCGAACACAGGAAACCTCCTGAACACCGTCAGCCTTGCAGGCCTCGGCCATCCTGCGTTTCCAACCGGCCAGTGAAGATGCCGTTATCGACCGCTTGATGTATGCCGCGAACACCTCCTGTGATTTTTCCGAAGGGGCGGAAAACGCATCCCGACGATCAGGCACAAGGTGCACTTGGCAGCCACAAGGTGCATCTGGAACAAGAACTCTGCGTCAACCGACCTGCAGGATCATTTCTGCAGCCTTTTCTGCAATCATGATGACGGCGGCATTCGGATCGCCGGTCGGCACCCTTGGCATGACCGATGCATCGACGATCCGCAGATTGCCAACCCCCCGTACCTGCAGCCGGTCGTTAACGACGGCAAGGGGATCGTCTCCCATGCGGCAGGTTCCAACCGCTTCGTAATTCACGCCCACGGTACCACGGATAAAGGCATCCAGTTCCTCATCGTCGGCGATGCGGGAGCCAGGCGATATCTCCGCACCCCGGTAAGCGTCGTAGGCTGGCTGGCCAAAGATCCCGCGCGCAATCCTGATCCCGTTTCGCAGGGCCTCACGATCGCGTTGTTCTGCAAGGTAGTTGGTGTTTATGACAGGTGGCATCATGGGATCGGCGGATGCGAGGTGCAATGTGCCCCGACTTTCCGGGCGCGTGAGGATGATGAGATTGCTGACACCGTGCTGGCGGCCAAGCTCTGCATCCTCTGTAATGAGCAGCGGCATCAGATAGAACTTCAGGTCGAGTTCCGCGTGCCCGGCTGCGCCTGACCGCAGATAGGCGACCGCCTCGATGCTGTTGCCCGCCAGCGGTCCCTTGCGAGATACAAGATAGCGCAAGCCGGCCTCGGCCATGGCCAGCGGGTTTGTAAAATATCGGTACTGCGTAACCGGTTGCGGACAGGCAAACTGCACATCAGTACCCACATGATCGTGCAGGTTCTGGCCAGTCCCTTTCAAGTCGTTCACGATATCGACGCCCACCGACTGCAGGTGTGCAGCATCGCCAAGACCTGAAAGCATCATCAGCTGAGCAGATTGGAACGTGCCGCCGCTGCTGATGATTTCCCGGGCTGCATATGCGTGTCTGACCTCGTCACCCTGTCGATATTCCACGCCAATCGCTTTTTTGCCGTCGAACAGGATTCTGGTGGCATGGGCATTCAGCACGATCTCGAGATTGGCACGCTTTTCTGCAGGCCTGAGATAGGTCACCGCCGTGCTCATCCGCTTGCCTTTGTGGATTGTGAGTTCAGGTGGACCAAAGCCATCGGCACGCGCGCCGTTATGGTCGTCGTTGTAGGAGTATCCCGCCTGCGCCGACGCCTGCAGCCAGGCCCTAGTCGCCGGATTTTCAATGCTTGCGCGGCTCACGCGAAGCGGACCGTCGCCGCCGTGATATGCATCTGCGCCATGCCCATTGCTTTCGGCCCGGCGAAAATAGGGCAGCACATCGGCATAGGACCAGCCGCGATTGCCCGCCTGCGCCCAACTGTCGTAGATCTCGGGCGCTCCCCTGCTGTAACACATCCCGTTGATCGAGCTGCTGCCACCCAGCACCTTGCCTCTTGCATCAGGAAGCGTGCGATTATCGAGATGTTCCTGCGGCGCTGTCTCGTAATGCCAGGCGAACATGCCCTTGCGCATGACGGGGAGAAAACCGGCTGGCAGATAGATCAGCGGACTGCTGTCCCTGCCCCCGGCTTCGAGCAGGAGCACCTTGTTGCGCGGATCGGCTGACAGCCTGTTTGCAAGCACACAACCTGCCGAACCGGCACCGATGATGATGAAGTCGTGGGAAGGTGCAGTGTGCATGGCTGATCCTTTCAAGGCTGAAGCATTGCGGCGCAACGAAGCTCGACGCATGATTGCCGAACACAGCTCATGCTGCTAATGCAGTATCTGTTGCATTACCAGTCAAAGCATCGTTTCAGGAGCGGCTTGCTGACTGCAAGAAACATGTGAAGAAGGGACGGATGATGACAGAAGCAGCGATGGCGGACGATCATGGTTACAGCGATGCGGTAAAGGCAGGCGATCTGCTCTTTTGCTCAGGCCAGGTCGGGCTTGAAGCCGATGGCGGCGTTCCTGCCGATGTTGCCAGACAGTTCGCGCTGGCGTTCGAGGCGTTGGGAAAGGTGCTGAAGGCGAACGCCTGCACGGCCGATGATCTGGTCGACCTGACCTCCTTCCATGTCGATTATCCGCGGCACATGGCCGAGTTCATGGCCGAAAAGTCCCGCTTCCTCGGGCATGCACGTCCAGCGTGGACAGCTGTCGGCGTGGCAGCGCTGGGTTATCCCGACACGCTGGTCGAGATCAAGGCAGTTGCAAGGCTGCGTTGAGCCGATCTTCGCATCAGGTGCACCCGCGCGCCTGCTGGAGAGCCGGTCATGCCATCGCGATGCGGCCGTTGCGTGCCATCGGCGATCGCCTATGGGGAAGCGATGACAGGCAGGCAGGCGAGGCGGCCCGGCGGGCGAACGGAGAAGAACCGCAAGGCGGTTGCAGATGCAGTGCTTGCACTCATCGGGCAAGGACGGCTTGATTTCGAGATCCAGGAGGTTGCGGCCCTCGCCGGTGTCCATCGCACGACCCTGTTCCGTCGCTGGCCGGATCGGGCTGCGCTGATTTCCGAGGCAATGGCGGAGCATGTCTCGCGTCTGTCCATCCCGCTGTCGGGCAATTGGGAGGAGGACATGCATCGCGTCGCCTTCGGCATGCGCGACTTTCTTGCCGATCCTGTTGAAAACGCGATGAACCGGATGCTCGCGATGACTGACAATGCGATCTTTCGCGAACAGATGTTCAGCCATTGGACGCCGATCCTGCAAGAGTTCCGCAGACCGATCGTGGACGCGCAGGCGCGCGGTGAGCTGCCCGAAGGTGCAGACGCGTCGGCTGCGATGTGGATGCTGATGTCGTCGATCGTCGTGGGCGTTGTCTTCCAGCGCACGCCGCCGACCGACGAGTTCCTCGGCCGCCTTGTCGATCAGGTCATCAGAGGCTGCAGATAACCCGTTCTGACGCCTGGGTGCCCGTTACGATCCTCGTGTCATCTTGAGCGTGACGTCGGTGTCGGCAGTTATTGTGGCGACGTAACTTTCGCGCGTCCTGTGCCGGTTTGCGGCACATTAAGGACCGCGAACCGCTTGACTTGAACAATCATCCATGCGCCTATGCAACGCAGGTTGCATTAGTGAGACTCGCCATGGTTCAGCGATGATGGCGGAGTGTTGCAGTCAGACAGCCGGAACAGGCGAGGAAGACATCCATGAACAGGCGCGTCATCAAGCACCATCTGGCAAGCGAGAAGTCGGGTGGCTTTCCGGGAGTGGGGAAACTGCTGCTCCTTACTGCCGCGTGTCTGCAGTTCCCCGCAACTGCACTGGCGCAAGAGCAGGAGGACGGTCGCATCACCGGCCTCGATGAAATCGTCGTCACCGCACAGAAACGCGCGGAGAACCTCCAGGACACGCCGCTGGCCATCACTGCCTTGTCTGCCGAGATGATAGCGGCAAGAGGCATTTCGGACGTGGGGTCGCTCAGCGCGATCGCGCCCAATCTCATCATCAACCAGACCCCTGAATCGTCGACAACGCCGACGATCTATATCCGGGGCATCGGTCAGAGCGATCCTGCGCTCACGCTGGATGCGCCGAACGCTGTCTATATTGACGGTGTGGTGATCGGCCGGTCGGCAGGATCCATGTTCGAACTTGTAGATCTGGAGCGGATCGAGGTGCTGCGCGGACCACAAGGCACGCTCTTTGGCCGCAACACGACGGGCGGGGCGATCAGCCTGATTACCGCCCGGCCTGCACAAACGTGGGGCGTCGAGCAGACATTGGGCATAGGCGGGTTCAACCTGTTTCAGGCAAGGACAACGCTTGACACAGGCGAGCTTGCCGACAGCGGGTTCAGCGCCAAGTTTTCCTACCTGCACAAGCAGCGTCACGGCTACGTCGACAACATCCTTGAACCCGGTCGCAGAGATCCGGGCGCCTATAATGTGGACGCATTGCGGGCAGCGCTTTCCTATGACGCCGGCGGACCTGTCAACGCGTTCTACTCCTTTGATTACAACATGCGGAACAGCCGTGGCATCCCGGTGCAGCTTGCCGCGGTCGCGCCATATGTCGGGGGATACCTCGATGCCTCTGCGCAGCTTGGCGGTGCGGCACCACAGATATCCCGCTCCCGGCTGGACACGATCGCGCTTGATTTCGACGGGCCGATCCGTGACCGCACGACAGGTCACACGCTCATCGTGGAGGCAGAGTTGAGCGAGCAACTGCAGCTTCGGTCCACGACAGGCTATCGCGACTGGTCAAATACCGTCCGGTCGTCAGATCTTGATGGCAATGCTGGCCTGGTCGGATTTACCGTGTCGCCGGCTATCCTTGCTCCACCGTTCGACTTCATTCCAGAAGGCGTGAACCCTGTCAGCCTCTACAATGGCAGGAACGAACGCAAGCAACACCAATGGTCCCAGGAACTGAACCTTGTCGGCAAGGCGGGCAGCAATCTGGAGTATGTGCTGGGTGCCTATTACTTCAAGGAAAAGGCGCAGGAGCGTGACAAAGTCAATCTGACCATTCTCATTCCTCTGGACGACCCGATTGAACTTGCGCCCGGCATTACCACGCCGGCTTTTGGCGTGAATATCTCCACGCTGCTCGATTACCGGCACAAATCGGAATCCAAGGCGCTGTTCGGCCAGGCCACCTATCAGCTTGCCGACCGGCTCAGCATTACAGGAGGGTTGCGATATACCTGGGACAAGAAGACGCTGAACCAGACCGAGGCGATCATCAACAATGCCGAGGCAGATTTTGGCCAGCTGACCTGGCTCGGCACTGCCAAATACGACTTCTCCAACGATATCTCGAGCTATGTCAGAGTGGCGACCGGTTACAAGTCGGGCGGTTTCAATCCGCGTGGCGGCGGCAACGCGTTCGATCCGGAAAAGGTCACATCCTACGAGGCGGGTCTCAAGACAGAGCTGTTCGATCGCCGCATCCGGCTCAACCTTGCCGGTTTTCACACGATCTACAAGAATTTGCAGGTCAGCCAGTTCGAAGCCGGCAGCACCGGAGCCAACAGCATCACGGTCAACGCTGGCAAGGCAACCTATACCGGCGTGGAGGCAGAATTCGTCGCGCGGCTCACCAACAGTCTCACCTTTTCCGCCAATGGCGGCTATGTCGATCGCGACTACAAGGAATATCTGTTCCGGGATCCGGTCACCGACGAACTGGTCAACCTCGCCGATGAGGCACGGTTCAACTACTCGGCCTCCACCACCGCTACCGCCGGGCTCGAATACCGGTTTCCCAATTTCGACTTCGGATCATTGAAAGCGCGCCTCGACTACGATTACCGCAGCAGGATCTATTACCACCAGCTCGACATCATTGCCCCCTTCAACAAGGTTCTGTCCGATGGCGGCGTGTCGACCCTCAACGGCCGCATGACTTTATCCGACATCATGCTTCCAAGCGCCGACATGTCGGTGGCGCTGTGGGTCAAGAACCTGACCGATGAGGATTACCTGCTTTCCGGCACCGACTTCGGCAGCCTTGGCTTTGGCATCATCAGCTTTGCAGAGCCGCGCACCTGGGGGCTTGATCTTACGGTGAAGTTCCGGTGACGGAACAGGCACAGTGATGCGTCCAGAACCAATATCGCCCGGCCCGGCCAAGGACGTGCCGACCTCGCCCGCGGCGTGGCGGATCGTCGCTGTCGTCTCCATCATCAGCTTCGTCATCATCGGGGGCACGCTGACCTCCCTTGGCGTGTTCCTGCCAAGATTGCAGGCCGACTTCGGACTTGCTCCCGACGGACTGGGGCAGATCGCCTTCGCGCTGCTGGTCAGCATGAGCGTGACCAGCCTGCTCGCCGGGTGGGGGGTCGACAGGTTCGGAGCAAGGCTTACCGTTCTTTGCGGTGTCATCGTTACCGCTTCTGGCTGGGCAGCCGCAGGATACGGCACGACCGTGCCACAGATCGTGGCCGCCATGCTGCTGGTCGGCGGGGGTGCAGGCGCGGCCACCATCGTTCCAGGCATAGCGCTGATCACGCGCGTTCATGATCGGCATCGCGGCCTTGCGCTTGCCATCTTCATCGGATCATGTGCCCTGGCGAGTTCCGCCGTCCCTCCCCTGACCGGTCTTGTCATTGCGCAACTTGGCTGGCGTGCGGCATTTTTCATCGGCAGCGGCGCCATAATCATCCTCTGCCTGCCGCTCATCCCGCTGCTTGGCAGGCGCGAGCGGGTGCCCGCGGCCGGACCGGCAGGCGCGGCAGTGACACCCGGGCTGAGAGCATGCCTGACATTGGCGTTGCGCAAGGGCGATTACTGGCGGCTTGCGGTTACGCTTACGCTGGCGCAGGCCAGCCTCAATGCGGTCCTGTTCAGCGTCATCACCTTGCTGGCGGCTCAGGGTTATGAAGAATCAACCGCGATATCCAGCTACAGCGTGGCCAATCTCATGGGTTTGCCTGCCCTGCTTGCAGGTGGCCTGCTCGCCGATCGGTTCGGCGGCAAACCGGTTCTGGTAGCGGCCATGCTGATGCAGGCATTTGGCACCTTCGCTCTTCTTGGCACCCTTCGCCCCGATACTTACGGCGTTTACGGCCTTGCCGGCTTCGTGGTGCTCTGGGGTTTTGCCAGCGGCTTGCCGGCACAGGCAGGTCCGATGGTTCTGGCCAGAATTGTCGGGCAACAAGCGTTTGCCACTGTCCTGGGCTTCAACATGTTCATCGTCGGGCTGCTCGGTGCGCTCGCGCCGCTGGGGATGGACTGGCTGTACTGGTTTGGCGATGGCTATTTCCTGCCGATCCTTGTATTCAGCCTTTTTACCATTGTTGCCGCGGCTCTGGTCGTTGCGATCAAGCCCGAACGCGATAATGCCGGGCTTAATAGACCTGCCGCGGCGCACCCCGTTCAAACGACGCCCGACGGCCTGCGATTGCATGCACAGGGCGCCAGCCATGATTGGTAATCCCAAGGTCTCCCGCACCCAGCCTGACCGGCGTTCGTTCAGGCAGGGTCTCGTTCCCATCAGCCTCAGCGGTTGGACAGCGCCTGAACCTCCGCCAAGCCACTATCCCCAGCTTCAGCAAGATATCGACACCGATGTCATCATCATCGGCGCCGGCCTTGCGGGCAGTTCGCTTGCCCTGCACCTCACCGAGCAGGGTGTAGACACCGTCATACTGGAAGCGCGGCAGCCCGGATGGGGCGCGTCAGGCCGCAACGCAGGGCATGTGCTGCCTGTGCTGAAGGATCTGCGCGCGTTCAATCGCTTTCCCGATCAGGGCAAGGCCTTTCTCGACATCTTTCGCGAACATCGCGCCATTCCGTTCGATCTGTCGCACCAGCACGGCATCGACTGCGATGCAATGCAATCAGGATATCTGAACGCGGCGACCAGCAAGATTGCGTACGAACGGTTCAAGGCAGGCGCAGTTTGGCTGGAAGACCGGGAACTTGAGGAAATCGACACGCTGGGAACAGCGCAGATGCAGGAAACGACAGGATCGCGTCATTTCACCCATGGCGTCGTTTACAAAAGCGGCGGCCGCATCAACCCCTATCTGTTCACCAACGGCCTGCTGGCTGCCGCAGTGCGCATGGGCGCAGTCGTCCACGGCGACAGTGAAGCGATTGCCCTGTCCCGATCCACGAACCGATGGCGTGTGCGTACGTCCGGAGGAAACGTGAACGGCAGGAGAGTTGTTTTCTGCACCAACGCATATCCCGGCAATATCGTGCCTGCCTTTACCAAAGGCTTTTACCCACTGACTGCCTATGGCGTTGCCACCGAACCATTGCCGAAAGAGCTGGCCGATCTGATCATGCCCTCTGGCATGACCCTTGCCGAAGTTCCCATCGACCTCAACCCGCTGGTGAAGGACCGGCACGGGCGCCTTGTCCTCTCCAGCATTCCTGCCTTTGCCAGAGCCGATGATGCGGCATGGCACTTTGCCAATCACCTGCGCTGGATCCACAAGCTTTGGCCCCATTCCCGCGATGCGGATATCAGGCTGGGGCACTACTGGACAGGCCGGGTAGCCATGCGCAAGCGGGAGTTCCCCGGCGTCTTCGAACTGCAACCCGGGGTGTTCGGTCTCATGTACTTTAACGCATGGGGAAATGTCATGGCGCCATTGCTCGGCAAATTGTTCGCGCATGCGCTTGCTCGGGACGAAATGGACAAATTGCCTTTCCCCATCGAAAAACCCGAACCTGTTGCCATGCAGCGTCAGCGCGAGATCCTGATTGGCAACCTGCTGATCCCGGCGGCCCGCACCGCACGAAAGATAGGACTGTTGTAGAGACTTTTGCTCACTAAACGCCAGATGGGCAGGAGGAGCGGATCACCTGCACCGGGTCAACCGATCGCTCGTTACGGATGGCCTGCTGCCGGTTTGGTGGACATCGGGACAGGATGTTATTGCCTGTCGGAGGTCCGCAACGCAGCGAAGGAAGTTCAGCTGCGAATTCAAGCTTGAGGCGGCAAGATCTGTGCACGAGCGCCGTGTTATGGTCAGGCTGCTCGGAACCTGGACGTGCATGAAAATATGCCGCGCAGATGGGTGAAGGAGTTTGCCGCTGACCCCGGCCATGTCCTTCACGAGCAAGGGCAGATGAGGCCCGAGCGGATGGGCATCGATCGCCTCCTTCGCAAAGCTGCCAGGCTGAAGGCGGAGCGCGACATCCTGAAAAAGCGGCCGCCTGCTTTGCGAAGGTCTTGCTACGAAGTTTGCTTTCGTTGTGAAGCACCAAGGGTTCTGGCCGGTAGCATGGATGTGCGGGACGCCCGGGTTTTGCGAAACGGCCTTCATGCCTGGCTCACCAGGGCGCCGTCACTGCATCGCCCTTCCCGGCAAAGAATACGCCAGACGAATTTTTGGAAGACAACAGGCGCGGATTGACGACCCGGCGTCCAGGACATGCTGCTTGTCGCCAGACACTTTCCCGGCACGGCAGAACTGGCCCGGCTTCATGCGGCAGCAGCAATGCCGTGCAGCTCTTGACACCAGCTTCAGCAAAGCTGATTGCGACAAAATGTCCCGTGATAGCAACATGATGAACGTTCCGGCGCCGGCGCGCGAGCGGATCGACTGGATCGATATCGCCAAGGGTGTCTCCATCCTGCTCATCACTTTTCTTCACGTGGTTCTGCTGTCCGATGCAGCGGGGCTCGCCTTGTGGCGGCTCAAATGGATCAACTCCTTTCTTGCAGCCATCCGCCTGCCCCTGTTCTTCACCGTTGCAGGCGTGTTCGCAGGCAAATCGCTGCGCTCGCCCTGGCGCGTGCTGCTCAGGAACAAGGTACTCCTCTACGCCTGGCTGATCGTCATCTGGAACCTTGTGTTCTGGTTCAGCTTTTCCACGCTGGTGACGCAGCCCCAATGGGTTGGCAAGACCATCGAGGTCACCGCGGCTTTCCGCTCGATGCTGCTCCCGCTCTCGCCCATCTGGTTCCTGCAGGCACTTGCCCTGTTCTTCATTGCCGGCAAACTTCTTGCCGCTGTCCCGCGCACGCTTGGACTTGCCTTTGCCGTGGCGATGTCACTGGCGACGCTTGGTGTGCTGGCAAAGCGCTATGATATTGTCCACCTGGTGCCTGGCGGCAGAGGCTATTCCAAGGCGCTCATCTATTTTGCCTTCTTCTACGCAGGAGCGATGTTTCCAGCTGTCGTCCTGAAGGCGGGCAATCTGCATTTCAGGTGGGCCGTCCTGCTCCTGCTGGGCTGTCTTGGCCTGCAGGCATCGCTGGCGCTGCTGGACAATCCAGCGCTTAATGCCATGATCCAGCTCGCCTCGTCATGCAGCGGCGTTGCCGCGCTGCTGATCGGCTCGCGCGTGATTGCCCCGACCGTTCCTGGCAGATTGTTCAGATATATCGGTCGGCGCACCCTTGCCATCTATGTCGCGCAATATCCCATCATCGCCGGCCTTGCCTGGCTGCTGATCGGGCTGGGAGTCGAGCAAAGCAGGCTTCTTTCCTATGCGGGCGTATTGGTCTGCACATTCGCCACCATCGTGCTCACTTTGCTGCTGCAACGCATTCTGCAGATGATCGGCCTTGCCTCCTTCTACCGCCTGCCGCGCTGGACTGGTGCTGGCCGCAACGCGCCACCAGCGGTTCCGGGCGACAGACCCCCTGCAGCGATCCGCGAAACAGGAGCGGGGCGTTGTCGAAGACGATCCTGAGCAGCATGCGTTTGCTCTTGATGTCCCGCACCTTCAGCGCCGAGACCTTACCGACACGTAGGCCGGCGCCATAGCCGACCGACAGCGCAGCCTGGTGCTTGAGGCAGGTGGTGGCATCAGGCAGTCGCTTCACTTCCGCCAAGGTCAGAATTACCAGAGTCCTGCGGGCAGGTGCCGTGCGGACCAGCTTGCGCGCGAGCTCGGGTCGGTCGAGCGTGGGGGTGAAGAAGAACCGCCGGGCCGCGACGATGCTGTTCATGTCTGGCGCCGGGGTGCCTGCTTCCCGCTGTTCGATCCTGAACCGCCGCACATCCTTGTTCGTGGCGTTGTGAGGCGAGTGTCCCCGCCAGGTGGCGCACCGCCCGACATCGCGCAAACAGTTACGCTGCGTCTCCGGACCGTCCCGGCGCAGGCTCATGTCCTTGATCAGCCGCTGGCGCTGCGGGCTTGCCGGTCGGCAAGGACAACATCGTCCATCGTTCGACTGCCCAGACTGGAGGAGCCGAATTAATCTGCCCGGTGCGGCGCGGGCGCTATGCTCGATCACGCCTGCCGCCAGCACTTCTCTCGCGAAACGGGTTTGTGCAACGCGGCTATTCTCTGTCGTCCAGTCTGAGCAGATACTGGTAAAAAAGCGGACACAGGGGGCAATCACCGCCTTCAGCGCTCGCGGGATGAGGATGGCATCAGCGTCATCGCGGTAGCGCCTCTGTCCATCTAGACCGCTGAACCCAGCTGTCAGCGCGCCGACCGAAAAGCTCAAGCAGTCCGGCGCATACCGACCGGGCGGGTGGACCATTCCGGTGAAGCTGTGTCATGCCCGCAACTCTCTCTCTTCATGTCGGGTCAGGTGCGGCCTCCCATGGACCGCACTTTCGTTGACAACCCACTTTACCCGCGCCGCGCGCATGCTAGCATAAGCCGGAACAGGGGGGCACAAGATGAAGCAGCGTTGGTGTAAGGGATTTCTGGCGGCCGTATTTTTGGCAGGGGCCATGCCAGCTGTCGCGCAAGAGCGTGAACCGGCCAGCGACCGATCGGTCGTCTACATTCATGCCGGCCGCCTCCTGGCCGAACCGGGTCAGGCTCCTCGCGGCCCTGCAACGATAGTCGTGCGCGGCGGGGAGATTGCCGAGGTGCGCGATGGCTTCGCCCCGCCCGAGACAGGCGCCGCGCTGGTCGATCTGTCCGATGACTTCGTGCTGCCCGGCCTCATCGATTTGCACGTCCACCTGCTCGGCCCCGGTGGCGATCCCTTGGCGGACCGGCTGACTGCCATCAATCGCGACGTGCAGGATGATCTGCTTCAAGGTGTCGCCAATGCCCGCGTGACGCTCCTGGCCGGCTTCACCACTGTACGGGATCTGGGCGGCACCGAACGCTCGATCCGTGCCTTGCGCGATGCGTCACAGGCTGGCCTGGTAGAGGCGCCCACCATCGTCAATGCCGGCCACATGCTTTCAGTCACCGGTGGGCATGGAGACGGGCGCAACGGTCTGGGCGATCTCTATTCTGACGCGCAGGGGCATCAGGAATACGTATGCGATGGCGTGGAGGACTGCGCCCGCGCGGTGCGCCGCCAGATTGGCCTGGGCGCTCAGGTCATCAAGTTTGCAGCCACCGGCGGGGTGCTGTCCAATGTCAGCGGTGGCTTGAGCCAGGCGATGACCTCGACCGAGATGGCCGCCATCATCGACACCGCACACGGGCTTGGCCGCCGCGTCGCCGCGCACAGCCACGCCGATGCAGGGACAAGGGCTGCGGTGGAAGCAGGTGTCGACACGATCGAGCATGGCTCGTTCCTGGAGCCTGAAACCATTGCGCTGATGAAGCGGCGCGGCACCTGGCTGGTGCCCACCATGCTGGCGACGCGCGCCGCAGTCGCGCAGGCGGAAGCCGGTGCCCTGCCACCTGCCGTGGTGCCCAAGGCGCGTGAGGCAGTGGCTGCTGCGGCAGACAGCCATGCACGCGCCATCGACGCGGGCGTGAAGATCGCCTTCGGCACTGATACGGGCGTCAGCAGCCATGGCCGTAATGCAGAGGAGTTCGTGCTGATGGTGGCCGCCGGAATGACTCCCGCCGCCGCGATCCGCGCAGCAACCAGTGACGCCGCCGAGGTGCTTGGCCGCGCCAACAGTGTTGGCCGCATTGCGCCCGGCATGACGGCCGACATCATTGCAGTCGATGGCGATCCCCTCCTTGACGTGCGCGAGCTTGAGGATGTGGATTTCGTCATGAAGGCAGGACGGGTCATCCTGCACGAGGACTGAGGAAGACGGCCAATCTCATCCCGAGCGAGGATGCGCCTACTGGAAAGACGGCCCTTCGGCAGAACATGGGGTGACAGGCGACAGGCCCCTTTAAAGGGCGCTGCCGGCCTGGCGGGGCGCGAAGCAGACGCGCCCTGTGGGCAGACGACTTCAGAACGAAAGGAGGTGGCTTTCTGGAAGAGAGCGGAAAAGGGCACGCGACCCCCGTGTCGCTTGGAAACATGAAATAACTGAGATTGGACAATAGAAGCGCATCGCCAACTACGTCGCCGCCTTTGCTCATCTGCTGGACGGCCAGCCCGCGCGCTTCACTGACTTGCGGGACAAGGTAGACATCAGGCTGAGTGGCTCGGCGCCGCATGCCCTCGGCGTGAGGCAGTTCTCCTCCCGGGTAGAGGCAACCGGTCGGCCCTGCTCTGGGTCCCTCGGCCAGCAGAGAGTCCACAGGTTCCGCAGATCGGCCTTGTCGTCCAGGTAAACGGTGGAACGCACTTCGTCGAATCCTGCGTGCTCTGCCTCGCCAGCGAAGACGACCGCGCCACTCTCGTTCCAGCCAGCTTCGACCGGGGGGCCTGCCGGTTGGACGATGCGCGCGACCTTCACCACAGCGCAGAAGCTCCAGCGTCGAGCTTCGACCGCGCAGACGGCGACATGGTCCGGGCTTACAAGCGACTGATCGCGATCCAACCAGAGCAGTGGGAGCGGGGTGACACCTTCGACCTGCCGTATCTGACCAACGCCGCCTGCCTTACATCGCAGTGTCCTTCGCATACCGGGACGGAACAGCTGTTGCGCTTGTAAGGATCGTCAGTCGCAGCCTACGCAACATGCGGTTGTTTTCATCAGAGCCCGTTGGACATGCCTTCACCCAGAAGAGCAAATCCTGTGGATAGTGCTCGGGAATGACGGGAAGCGAGCCGAGTGCGGACCGACTGCTGGAGGGCCGATCGCCATCTGAACATCACCTGGATGCGCTTATCAGTCCCCCTCCCCCGAAACCAAATTGCGGGTGAATCGCTGAACCTTGCGAACGGAGGTGAAATATGGCGGCACGGGCATACTGGCAGGGGCAAATCAGACTGGCGCTCGTTTCGATCCCGGTCGAAATCTATTCCGCGAGCAGATCAGGTTCCAAGATCAGCTTCAACCAGATCCACAAGCCCAGCGGCAAGCGGGTACGCTACGAAAAGACGGTGTCCGGCATCGGACCAGTTGATCGCGATGACATCATCAAGGGCTACGAGATCTCCAAGGGCGAGTATGTCCTGCTGGAAGATGAGGAGATCGAGGCGGTCAAGATCGAGAGCCGAAAGACGCTCGAACTGGTCCAGTTCGTCGATGCTTGCGAGATCGACCCGCTGTATTTCGAGAAACCCTACTACGTTGCCCCGAAAGACGATCTTGCGGAGGAGGCTTTCGTCGTGTTGCGCGAGGCGCTGCGCAAGGCAAAGAAGGTCGCGCTCGGCCAGCTATCGATGCGCGGTAGCGAGAAGCTCGTCGCGATCAAACCTTGCGGCAAGGGACTTTTGCTGGAAACGCTCCGCTATGCCGACGAGGTCCGCAAGGGGCAGTCCTTTTTCGCCGGAATCGATGAAGCCAAGCCGAAGAAGGAACTGCTCGATCTTGCCACCAGGTTGATCGAGGAGAAGAGCGCGCCGTTCGATGCGGGCGAATTCGAGGATCGCTATGTCGATGCCCTGCGCAAGCTGATCGACAAGAAAGCCAGATCAAAAAGCAAAAAAGCGATCATCGAAGACGTCGATACATCCGATGGCGCGGCGGGCGGCAATGTGATTGACCTGATGGCTGCGCTGAAGAAGTCGGTAGGAGAGGAAAAGGGCTCGGCTAAACCTGCCTCCAAACGCAAGAAGTCTGCCTGACATGGCTGCGCAAGACAAAGCCGATCCGCTCGCCACTTACAACGCCAAGCGCGACTTCGACAAGACTCCCGAACCTTCGGGCAAGGCGCAAGGCAGCGCGGGTGGTGATCTTTTCATCGTTCAGAAACACGATGCCACGCGACTGCATTGGGACCTGCGGCTGGAACTGGACGGGGTCCTAAAAAGCTGGGCCGTGACCAAGGGCCCCTCGCCCGATCCTGACATCAAGCGGCTTGCGGTGCGCACCGAAGACCACCCCATGTCCTATGCGCTGTTCGAAGGCACTATCCCCAAAGGCGAATATGGCGGTGGCACCGTCATGCTGTGGGATCGCGGCAAGTGGGCGCCGATCGAAGGCAAGAGTGCCAGGGATCTCGACAAGGGCCACCTTCATTTCTGTCTCGCAGGCGAGCGCATGCAGGGCGAGTGGCTGCTGATCCGGCTGAAGAAAAAGCCGGGCGAGAAGCGCGAGAACTGGCTGCTGCGCAAATTGCAGGACGACCATGCCGAACAGGGTGACGCGCTGGTCGAACGCGAATTGACCAGCGTGCTCACCGGCCGCTCGATGGCCGAGATCGCGGCTGACAGGCAGGGCGAATATGCGCTTGCCGAAAAAAAGCACGATGTCTTCCTGGCACAGATGCAAAAGGCGCCAGAGCGCAATGCCGCCAAGGCAGAGCCCAGGCGCAAGGCGGCGCCGCTTCCGCAATTCGTCAAGCCCCAGCTCGCGACACTGGTGGACGACGTGCCTACCGGCAACAGCTGGATGTACGAGATCAAGTTCGACGGGTACCGTGCGCTGATCGCGGCCAAGGGGGACAAGGTCCGTGTCCATACCCGCAGCGGCAAGGACTGGACCGACAAATTCGAACCGCTCGTCGAGGCGATCGCCGCGCTCGATCTTCCGGCCAGCCTGATCGACGGCGAGATCGTCGCCAGCGATGCAAAGGGCAATCCCGATTTTTCGACCCTGCAGAAGGTGCTCAAGCGCGGGCATGGAAGTCAATCGCGTGGCGATGCGCTGTCCTTTCATGCCTTTGACCTGCTCTCGCTCGATGGCGAGGATCTCGGCAGCTTGCCGAATATCGAACGAAAAGAGCGGCTCGAGGCGCTGCTCGCCACTGCAGAACCGCCGATACACATTGCCGATCACGTGATCGGTGCAGGCGAGAAACTCTATGCCGCGATGTGCCGGGCCGGACAGGAAGGGATCATTGCCAAGAAAATTGACGCGCCTTACCGCCATTCGCGCACCAAAGCGTGGGTAAAGGTCAAATGTACACGGCGGCAGGAGTTCGTCATCGCTGGCTGGAAAGCGAGCAAGGCGAAGGGGCGGCCCTTCGCTTCATTACTGCTGGCGCAGCACGAGGGCGGACAACTCGTTTACAAAGGCAATGTCGGGACAGGTTTCACCGCCGACGAGCTCGACGGTCTTGCCGCGAAGATGAAACGGCTCGAGCGCAAGACCGCGCCGCTGGAGGTCGACAAGGCCACCGCGCGCGGTGTCACCTGGGTTACGCCCAAGCTGGTCGCGGAAATCGCGTTTACCGAGTTCACCGCCGAGGGCAATGTGCGCCACGGAAGTTATCTCGGTCTGCGGAGCGACAAGGACGCGGAATCGGTCAAGCCGGAAAAGCCGGCTTCCACCCCCCCGGCAACAGACCAGGTAAGGATCTCGAGCCGCGACCGGGTGATCTTTCCCGATAGCGGCCAAACCAAGGGCGATCTCGCAGATTATTATGCGCAGATCGCTCCATTCATGCTGCCCTTCGTCGCGCGCCGCCCCGTAAGCCTCGTGCGCTGTCCACAAGGCCGTGGGAAGAAATGCTTCTTTCAAAAGCATGATAGCGGCTCGTTTGGCGAGGCGGTTCACCATGTCCCGATCCTGGAGAAGGACGGCGGAGCCGAGGACTACCTCTATGTCGAAGACGTGCGCGGGATTCTCGAATGCGTGCAGATGGGGACGATCGAATTCCACGGTTGGGGGTCGCGCAGCGACGATGTCGAGGCGCCCGACCGCATGGTGTTCGATCTCGATCCCGACGAAGGGCTCGATTTCAGCGAGGTCAAGCAGGCGGCGCGCGATATCAGGGCGCGGCTATCGGATATCGGACTGGTCAGCTTTGCCATGCTTTCCGGCGGGAAAGGCGTGCACGTAGTCGTGCCGCTGAAGACCGGACACGGTTGGGACGCGCACAAGGATTTTTCGCGGCGTTTCGCCGAAGCGCTGAGTATTGCCGAGCCCGATCGCTTCACTGCAGCGATGAGCAAGGCGAAGCGCAAACGCAGGATTTTCATAGACTGGCTGCGCAACCAGCGCGGCAGCACGGCGGTTCTGCCCTATTCGGCAAGAGCACGGAGCGGCGCGCCAGTTGCCATTCCGCTCAGTTGGGATGAGCTGGAGAACATGAAGGATGCCCAGTCCTTCAGTATCGACGATGCGAAACGGCTCATCAAGCATGCGGGGGACAAGACACTCGCCGGCTGGGGATTTGCAGATCAGCGACTACCCGATATCTGATCGCCGCCATTGTGCAGAGGATGGCGTCCAGGGTCTGAGATAGATCGATGTGTGCTTTCAGCAGACGGCACAAGGAGCCGAACAACCGCAATCATGAAGGATTTCAGGCGCCGGCAGGCGTACGCAAATCCCTACAATGCAGGAACCCGCGTGCCGCAGGCAGTGGCTATGAGGGTCTCAGATTCTTGCCGCCAGTGCACATGCGCGACGGGATCGGCATGTCGCTCTTCGCCAAACGGCTCGAGAAGAGCCGGTTTGTATGGTGCGCAGCCAAGGCCAAAACGGTGTTGTTCACCCTTCCCTGATGGCCTGCCTGCTGGACGGGCTCGACTGACGCAACCCGCAGTATATGTGGCGGCCGCAGAGCGCGGGATAATCGTTGGCAAGGCGGGCTGTTTCAGCACGTTAATAATCCGCTCTTCTGAGAACCCCTTGCGCTTCATCGTCTGCCCTTCCTCCACGTTAGACACCAATCATTCGTGAATGAAAATCAGGAGGTCCCACGCACGGGCGCTTCCGTGCAGAACCTGTCCCATAGCGCATCCTTCCATGCGTGCGCGGATGATGCACCATCAAATGTCGGGAGGAAACAGC
>NZ_JAVRHS010000016.1:0-36045 GCF_031846435.1 Croceicoccus esteveae | reverse complement strand
AACTGACCTCGTTCGACGATGTGGATCTTCAGTCGATTATAGACATATTTGCGCAAACAAACGCCCAGTCATCAGCTTTCGCCTGACGACTTGGCCGGGTGTCGGGCTGCGGTGCAGGCGTCCTGCCGCAGCCCAAGGCACCCGGGGCATGCATGCTGTCGTGCAACTGATCCGGCGAGGTCACACGTGGCGCGCCGTTTACAATCGGCCGCTGGCGGCAAACGACCGGCTCTGACCGCTGAAGGCCATTAGCGGACGTTCCGGTGCGGCATCTCCTTGAAGGAGAGCAGAAGGAACCGTTCTGCCGATACGGCCGTTCGAAGAGCATGCGCGCGTGTATGTTCCTGGTGGCTCTTTTGTTGCTTGCGGCCTGTGGACCTTACCCGCGCGATACAGCGGGTACGGTCGAGCGGATCGAGAGGACAGGCACTTTGCATGCAGGGCTGGTTGCCGGAACCGCAGATCCCGCTGCGGCAAAGGCGCTGACCCGGCAAGCGGCGCGACAATGGCAGGCAAAAGTAGCATGGCGCACCGGTTCTGCGAGCGCGCTCCTCCAGCAGCTGGAAGCAGGCGAGGTTGATCTTGTGGTCGGCGAATGGGCCAGATCATCGCCACTTGGAAACGAAGTCAGCCTGTCCGCGGCGATCGCCAGCGCTGAACCGTCCGATGCGCAGGAGCCTGCGTTGCGCCTTGCACGCAAACCCGGTGAAAACAGGCTGGTGACCGCAACCGACACGCTGGTGCTTCAGTGATTGCCAGCGGCAAAGTACCCGAGGAAGTGCGCAAGGGATTGCGCAAGGGCCGCCGCCTGTGCCTGTGGACCCTGTTCTGGATCGGCCACATCGCCATTCTGATGTACCTCGTGATGGGCCAGAGCCAGGCGATGAAGACGGCCTTCATCGAAGACGTGCTGAGCCTGGTGCCCGCGCTTGTTTTCCTGGTTGCCGCGCATCTGGAGACGAAGCCGGCAACGCCCAAATACCCGTATGGCTTCAAGCGGTTCAACAGCATCGCTTTTCTGATCGCCGCTACCGCTCTTTTGTCGATCGGCGCGTTCACGGCGTTCGATGCGATCACGACGCTCTTGATGAAGGAGCACGCAACGATCGGCGCAATCCAGCTTTTTGGTCAGACCTTCTGGCTGGGATGGCTGATGATAGCAGCGCTGATCTATTCTGCTGTCCCGCCGGTCATCCTGGGGCGTCTTAAAAAGCCGGTGGCGGTCAGCATCGAAGACAGAGTGCTGTTCACCGACGCACAGGCGCAGAAAGCCGACTGGCAGACCGCGCTTGCTGCTATTTTCGGCGTGCTGGGCATCGGCATGGGTTGGTGGTGGGCAGATGCAGTGGCGGCGCTGTTCATCTCGCTATCCATTCTGAAGGACGGGGTGAATGCGATCCGCAAATCAACCGGTGAACTGGCGGACGGCATGCCGCGCATGCTCGCGTCCGATCGCGTGGACGAAGAGGCGCAGGAAGTCGCAGCCAAGCTTCGTGCTGCTTACCCGCATAGCAGCGTGCGAATGCGTGAAACCGGGCGCTACATGCTGGCAGAGGTCGTGGGCGTGGATGCCGTTGGCGAAGCGCAGGTCGCCCGCTTCAGCCCGGCAGCGCGCCCCTGGCGTCTGGCACAGGTGAGCCTCGTGCCGGATGAGGGGCGGCGAGAGGCCTGAGGCAGCGCATCACTCCTCAGGCAGAATTTGAAGCATTGGATTGGACGCCTTCGTTCTGCACGCGCAAGGTCAGCACCCGCTATGCGGACGTGATGCCAGTGTCACATGAAGAACACCTGCTGACCAGGCGAAGCGGTTGGGAGCAGAAGGCAGGTGACCATTTGACAGCACCTGAAGGGATAGCCGTTCGGATGGCGTGCCGGCAGATGTTTGCACCTTCCGGAAGATGACTTCAGCCACCTCACCCCGAAGCCTTCAGCCTGTCATGATTCAATGTCCAGTTGCAGGTGATCGCTTCGGACACCCCGTGCTGCAGGACCAGATCCGCAGTGCCTGTGTCAGCCGCGGCTTCCTTCAGCATGCCGAGGATCTGCTCCGGGGTTGAACCTGTCCTTCATCTCTCGTGTCCATCTGATTGACGAACACAATGCCGCTCAGCACCCGCCTGTCGTCAATCCGCGGCTTACGGACAAACAGAATCGCAGACGCTCCACCTGTTCGTCCGTCAGGCAGTACAGGCACTCACGCACAGTCTCCTCACGAAGCTTGAGTCGGATCGCGCCTCTCCCATCATTGGGTCCTCACCCTGGACGGCCTGTCAATCCATCGGCCATCTCACAATCTGTCGAAGTCAATGATCTGCACCGGGTCACTGCCGTTCCAGTTCTTCGTCGCGGCAATGCCATCTGCGATCAGCTGGCGCGTTTGCGCACTTTCGATGAATTCGAAAAAGACGCCGGTTTCGCCGGGCATCTCCAGATAGGCAACACGGGTGCCCGGGCTTTCGGCACGAAAGGCAATTTGAAGTCCGTCCGCCAAGGCGTTCACAAGCAGCGCATCGAGATCATCGGTAAGCCACGCCACATGGTGCATCCCCAGAAGCGCTGTTCCGTCAGGCGCAAGATAGGGGCTTGCAGCGCCATTGGTGACATGGATAAGTTCGATCTGCGTGTCGCCTTGATAGGCAAGGCCAACGTCCATCCTGATCAACGTGTCGCGCCCGCGAAACTGTCCGGTCAGAGTGACGTTGCGAAACACTGTCCATGGCCCGACGCCCATGGTGTCGATCCAGCGCGCAATGCTTGCATCCAGATCATCCGTGACCATGCCGATTTGCGCAATCGGCCCGTATTTTGCTTTCACGATCACCTCATCCTTTCATGTCACACCAATACCCATGGCATCGATCGGGAAGACTGTCCGATCCATCCAGCCGGGAGCAGTGGCTGCTGCTTTCCTGCCCTGACTGACTGCGCCCTTACCGAACGTACGCCAACCGGAAGCGGCAGGCGCTCGCCGCCTGCACAGCATGGACCACGCGCGCGTCATGATCCAGCACCTTGTCTGATCAGGCGGTGTGTATCGCATGCGCCAAAAGAAGCCGTGGATTATTTCTCGGGCGCCTGGCTTGAAATTACAGCATCGGCCACCGCACCATTGATTGCTACAGCGGCGCTACCGTCGCTTGTCAGCGGCTGAACAGGCGGTGTCTTTGAAAACGCCTGCGGCCCTGTTCATCACAACGCGCCGTTCTGCTTGCCCATAGCCTTGGTAGGCTGCCGCCTGGGGCGCAATTGGCTGCAGGGGCGGTGTCTTGCGGCCATGCCATTCCCATCGCGTCCTGCCCGTCCCCGCTGAACATCGGGACGGGAGCCGCGGGCGGTCTGGACAAGACGCGTGTGCAGGTGAATGCTGGTCGCTCCGGTCAATTACAAATGATGGCACAAACCATGGCAAGCAGTGGAGTGAGAACAATGGCTCAGTTCCCGCTCGCTATGAAGCCCCGGCAAACGCGCCTCTGGCGCATCAGCAAAGTGGAGACGAGCGCGCGATGAACTGGGATGAAAGCTGCGATGTGCTTGTCGTCGGCTCCGGCGCCGGCGGTTTGACCGGCGCTTATGCTGCAGCCCGCGCCGGTCTGTCGACCATTCTGATCGAGAGCAGCGATCGCTTCGGCGGCACCAGCGCATATTCGGGCGGCGGTATGTGGTTTCCCGGCAATGCGGTGTTGCGCCGGGGCGGCGGGGATCATGATTTTGCTTCGGCGCGGGCGTATTACCATGAAGTCGTGGGCAACCGCACCCCGCGCGATCTTCAGGACGCCTACCTCGACACAGGTGCCGAACTGATCGAATTTCTGGAGGAGGATCCGGACCTGGCGTTTATCGTCCACCCCTGGCCCGATTACTTTGGTGCGCTCCCGACCGCGAGTGCGACCGGCCGGCATATCGCACCGGCGCCTTTGCCTGCAGCCAGCCTGGGTGCGCTGCGCAATGCGTTGCGTCCGACTCTGGGCGAAGAGCGAAGCGGCATGCCGCTTGCCGACGAGCTGGTGGCAGGGCAAGCGCTCGTCGGGCGTTTTCTCCTCGCTCTGTCCAAGCGATCGCATGTCGATTTGCAGTTGAACGCCGCGCTCACTCAGCTTGTCGAGGAGGACGGCAAAGTGCTTGGCGCCGTGATCCGCTGCCCGGCCGGACACAAGCGGGTCAAGGCCGGCAAAGGTGTGCTGATCGCCGCCGGCGGTTTCGACCATGATGCAGCGATGCGCGAGCGTTTCGGCGTGCCGGGGACGGTAAGCGGCGCAATGTCGCCGCCAAGCAATGATGGTGCCGCAATCAAGGCGGGAATGGCCGCAGGCGGCGCGGTCGACCTGATGGATCAGGCGTGGTGGTCACCCGGGCTGATGCGGCCGGACGGGCGCTCCACCTTTACGCTGGGCTTCGATGGCGGCGTGTTCGTCGATCAGGATGGGCAGCGTTTCATGAACGAATCCATGCCATACGATCGCAGTGGCAGAGAGATCATCGCGCGCATGGAACAGGATCTGCTGCGCCTGCCTTTCTGGCTGGTCTATGACAACCGTGACGATGGCGCGCCCCCGATCCAGTTTCCGAACCAGCCAATTGGTGAGCTTGACGATTATCGCGCGGCAGGGCTCCTGCGCAGTGGCGCAACATTGCCGCTGCTTGCCGCCGCAATCGGCGTGCCGGCCGTGGCTCTGGTGGCGACGGCGGACCGGGTGAACGAACAGGTCGCCTGCGGGATCGATGATGATTTCGGGCGCGGTGCAGAACCTTATGATCGCGTGTTTACGGAAGGACGCCTGCCGATGGACCGCATCGATCGCGCGCCGTTTCACGCAATGGCGTTCGGCCTTTCGGATCTGGGTACCAAAGGCGGCCTGCGCACCGACCGCGACGCACGCGTGCTGGACTCCAGCGGCAGCCCCATTGCCGGCCTTTACGCGGCGGGCAATTCGATGGCCGCCGTCAGCGGCACTGCCTATCCCGCTGGCGGCAACCCGATCGGATCAGGCATGGTGTTTGCCTATCGCGCAGCAAACCACATGGCTTGCGACCCCGAGAGGCAGAATACCTGAAGCAGGGTCGTCGGCAGGAAAGGGAGCTTGAACCAGCGAGGCGGCTTTGCGTCACCGGACAGCTTGGCCGCCCCGCCGGATTAGCCCCGCAAGTGAATGGACCGGGTTAGTTCATCAGGCTGCTCGATTACCCCGAGGGCTTCAGCTTGCCTTTTTCGGGTAAACAGACTGCTGACAACCGGCGATGCTTCAGGTGGTCCGCCGACGATGATAGGCACTGGTCCCGGCCCGTTTGCCATGCATGAAGACCAGCGCATTGGTTCTGAATAAGCTGCAAGAACGTTTGGCAAGGACGTCGCTCGTCCACCAGTCCTGCCCGAGCCGCTCCGGTGCGACGACTGCGCGCTCTGCGGTTCAACCGCGCCACCCTGATCCGAGTTGACGGCATCGATGTGGCGGCTATCCTTCGTTACTGCAGTCATTGAGAGGAAAACGAATGGTGCAGCAATTGTCTCCGCAAAGCATCATGGACATGGTCCGGGTTTCCGGTCCGGGTATGGTTTCACTCGATCCTGTACCAGTTCCGCAACTGGGATCCGGCGATGTCCTGATCGAGGTGGCGAACTGCGGCTTGTGCGGTTCCGACCTTGGCTACATCAAGGTCGGCGGTGTTTCTGCACCCTGCACGGAACCGTTCGGTCTTGGTCACGAGCTGTCCGGCACGATTGCGGCAGTCGGCAATGCGGTAAGCGGGCTTCGGCCGGGCCAGCGCGTTGTCGTCAATCCGATGGGCGACGGCAACATGATCGGCAGCGGCGCACCTGCCGGCGCCTTTGCTCCCTATGTCGTCGTGACCAACGCCACGCTGGGCGGAAGCATCCACCTCATCCCTGATCATGTATCCTTCGAGGCAGCCGCACTGGCCGAACCGCTCGCGGTGGCGTTGCATGCGGTGCGCAGGGCCGGCCCTCTTCCTGACGAGCGGATTGCCGTGTTCGGTGCAGGGCCGATCGGCCTTGGCATCATCCATTTTCTCAAGGCATCCGGCGTAAAGGACATCGTCGCCATCGACCTGTCCCCCACTCGTCTTCAGCGTGCATCCAGCCTGGGTGCAACAGCGACAGTAAACGCCGCCGAGGCGGATGTCGCCAGCGCACTAGGCGACGCGCACGGCCGCGGCGACCTGTTCGGGTGGCCTGTGGTCAACACCGGTGTTTTCTTCGATGTTTCGACCTCGCCCGGAGTGCTGCCGCAGATCGTTGGCGTGGCGCCGTTCCACGCCCGGGTAGTGCTGGTGGCGGTCCACCATGCACCCATCGCCATCGAGTGGAAGATGGTCCTTGGCAAGGAGCTGACGATCACGACCGCCATGGGCTATCCCGATGAGTTTGCAGACGCCCTGACAGCAATCGCGGAACCCGGCTTTGACGAGGACGCCTTCATCAGCCATCGATTTGCCCTGGCCCAGTTCCACGATGCTCTGGCTGCTGCCCGCGCTCGCGACGGTTCGGCCAAAGTCATGATCTCCTGCCAGCCATCCTGAATGGCTGCCGCTGCATGATGATGCCGGCGGCGGCACCTGCGCTGGCGAACTTCGTCACGGCAGGTAACCCGGCAACGCCTGATCGCACTCGAGCTTCGATCAGCATCCGTCAGGCTGCATGGGTCACACTGCACAAGGCCTTTTCATGAAAAAGCAGCGGGTGTTTCTGGAGAGCTGATCGGGCAACCACTGCGATCTCTCGTGGCTTTCCCGCTCGCGAGCTTGACGTGCAGCGTCTCTCGCCTCCCCGGCCGCGCTCTCGTCGTCCCGGCGCGCTTGAGGGTTCGCACGCAGGGCTTCGCACATGTGCTCGAGCACCAGCGCCGATGGATGGGCATTCCTGAACGATGATGATGGACGATTGCCGCACCAGCGTGCAAGGCGGTCACGCTGCGGCTTTGCGTTGGCAGTTCGGCACAGGAAGAAGGCGCCGCGATGGATCAGGGACGTGGTGAGTGGCCCATGCGGGCATGGCTGCTGACTTTCATCGGTATACTGGCAGGAGCGCTCTTCGGCCTGATAACTCAGGACAGCGGGCCAGAAGCGTTGTCGGATACGGTGCTCGGCACCTTTGTCGTGGCCGCCTTTATCGCGCTTGCGCTGTCTCTGGAGCGGCTGCGCTGGACCTGGGCGGTGGCTGCGTCGCTGGCAATCGGGGCCGTGCTTGCACTCGTTACCTGGAACTCCGCCTATCTGGTCGACAGTGACCTCGCTTACGGCTGGACTCCTGTATCGGCGGTGGTGGCCGCGCTGGTAATCCTCCCGCTGTTCCAGACGATCAGGGACGAAGGCGCGTTGCGCCTGCCGCCTCGACGGGTGCATGCGCATGTCTGGGCCGATTTCGTCATCGGCGCGGTTGGCGTGCTGTTTGTGGGTATCGTGCTGCTGCTGGCGGTATTGATTGACCAGTTCCTCCAGCTGGTGGGGATCGGCGTCATTGGCGAACTGTGGGAAACCGATTGGTTTGGCTATGCTCTGGCAGGAGGCGCATTTGGCGCGGTGGCGGCACGGCTGCGCGATCGGGCCAATTTGCTTGCCACCTTGCTCACCGTCAAATTTGCCGTGCTGGCGGTGCTGGCACCGATCCTGGCGGTGGCGATCGGCGTCTTTCTTGTCGCACTGCCATTTGGCGGGCTGGCGCGTTTCTGGACTTCGACCGGATCATCGACGGCAATTCTTCTGGCCTGTGCGCTGCTGGGCATCTGGCTCATGAATGCGGTGATCGGCAGCGAACGCAGCTTTGGCTGGGGCGCGCGTGCGCTGCGCGCTGCCGCACTCGTGCTGGCGCTCGCGATCCTGCCGCTGGCGATGATCGGCGCCGCGGGGCTGTGGGTGAGAGTTGACGCGCTGGGTCTCACTCCGGTGCGGCTGTGGGGTGCGATCACGATCATGGTGGTGCTTGCATGGGGTGCGGCCTATCTGTGGAGCGTGCTGCGTGCCCGCCGGCTGGACGAGGATGCGCTGTTCCTCGCCAATGTGCGCCTTGCCGTAGCAGTGGCAGTGCTGGCGCTTCTGCTTGCTGTTCCCATAGTGGACTTCGGCGCGATCTCCACCCGGTCGCAGATGGCGCGATTGCAGGCAGGAACCGTCAGCGTCGCCGATTTCGACTGGCGCGCGCTGGCCGATGATTTCGGTCCGGCGGGCCGGCAGGCGCTTGCGCGAACAGCAAGACAGGGCACGCCTGACGAACGTGCGGCGGCCCGATACGCATTGAGCCCCGCCACCGTCGTCCCGCCTCCGCAAGCGGCACACATGCGAATGATGACCGTTCTGCCCGCAGGCGCGAACGTGCCCCCTGCCCTCTTGCAGCACATCCGGAATGGCTGGACGTGTACCGATGGTCCGTGCACGCTTGCAATCCTTGCACAGGACATCGCCGTGCTGCGGTCGCTCACGTCCGATGGCATGAACGTGCAGACAGACGTATTGGTCCGCGATGCAGACGACGGGTGGGTGGCAGAAGGCGGCGGCCTCATCACCAGATTGGCGCAGGAGGCAATGACCCCCGGTGCCAGGGAGGACGCAGTGGCTTACCAGGGACAGGTGGAAGTGCGGTCCGTCAGGCGACGGCAGGTTTTCATCGCCGGCGAACCGATAGGACAGCCTTTTGAATAAGGCGGAGGCCGTGATGTTGCAGCTGGAGAAGCGCACGCCTCAAGTCATGACGTCGAGCGCTACGGGCATTTTGCATGCCCGGCCGCTGAGCAATTGCTTCCTCAGTTCGCAACTTTTGTCGGAATTGCCGGACAGGAGCTGCGTCTGACATGGGCTGGATCGCGATCAAGATGCTGACCGGCGACCGGGTGAAGTTCATCGGCCTGTTGTTCGGCATCGGTTTTTCCACATTGCTGATCACGCAGCAGCTGACGATCTTCGTCAATCTGCTGCTGCGCGGCGGCGCGGCGGTGGAAGCGGTATCGACCGCCAACGTCTGGGTGATGGACCCGGTCAGCCGGACGCCGGACCTTGCCTCCCCCATGCCCGATACCGCGCTTGACCGGGTGCGCGGGGTGCCGGGCGTGGCCTGGGCGGTGCCGCTCATCCGCGCCAATGCCGTCGTCAAGACCGCCGGCGGCGACCTTGAAGGGGTCAGCGTGGTCGGCGTCGATGATGCAACCTTGATCGGACTGCCGCGCACGATGCTTTACGGCACCGCCGATGCGCTGGCCGAACCTGATGCGGTGTTCGTCGATGGCGTCGGCTCCGAGCGGCTGTTCGGCGTGGGCAGCGACCCCATCGGTACGCGCCTTGAACTCAACGATCAGCGCGCGATCGTGCGTGGCGTGGTGGACGTCAATCCGACGTTTACCTCCACCGTGGTGCTCTACACCCGCTACTCCAATGCCCTGAAATATGTGCCCGGCACGCGCAACCGGCTCACCTTTGTCATCGCGCGTGCCGCACCCGGCGTGACACCTGACGCGCTGGCGGCGCGGATCGCCGCGCAGACCGGGCTGAAAGCACGCACCTCGCAGGAATTTGCCCGCGACGGCGTAGACTTCATCATCGAGAACACCGGCATCCCCATCAATTTCGGCATCACTGTCGTGTTGGGCTTCGTCGTCGGCGTGGCGATCGTGGGGCTCACCTTTTCCCTGTTCATCCGCGACAATATCAAGCAGTTCGGCGCGCTGAAGGCGATCGGTGTCACCAATGCCAAGATCAGGGGCATGGTCGCAACACAGGCCGGGTTGGTCGGGCTGGTGGGCTATGCCATCGGCCTGTTCCTCGCCACCTTGTTCATCGTCATCGGCACTTCGGGAACAGGCGGCGCGTTCAAGGGCTTCTTCATTCCCTGGCAGATCCCGGTCATGACAGCGGTCATCGTGCTGGTGATGATCATGCTTACAGGCTGGCTCGCGCTCCGCTCGGTCCTGAAAACCGAACCGGCCGAGGTGTTCAGGTGAGCGCCGCCATCCAGATCGCCGGGGTCAGCAAGGATTTCCCCGTCGGCGACCGCAGCGTCCGGGTGCTGCACGACATCACCATAGACCTGCGCGCAGGAGAGCTCAACTTTCTGGTCGGCGAAAGCGGGTCTGGCAAGACGACGCTCATTTCCATCGTGGCCGGCATCCTGTTTCCGACCGAGGGATCGGTGCGCATCTTCGGCACCGACCTTTACAGCCTGTCTGACACGCAGCTCGTCAAGTTCCGGCTGAAGAACATCGGCTTCATCTTTCAGCAATACAATCTCATCCCCACGCTCACCTCTGCGGAAAACGCGGGCGTGCCGCTGATTGCGGCGGGGATGCGCCGGGACAAGGCGACGCAACGCGGGCGCGCCGTGCTCGACCGGCTCAACATCGCTGATCAGGCAGACAAGCTGCCGCGCCAGCTTTCCGGCGGACAGCAGCAGCGTGTCGCAATCGCGCGCGCGCTGGTCCACGAACCGCGGCTGGTGGTGTGTGACGAGCCGACCGCCGCGCTCGACGCCGGATCGGGCCGCAAGGTCATGGACCTACTGCGCGAGGTGGCGCTGGCCCCTGACCGCGCGGTCATCATCGTGACGCACGACAACCGCGTGTTTGACCTTGCCGACCGGATCGTCGGCATGGAAGACGGGCGGATCACGCATGACGGGACGCAGATGCCGGATGATAGCCACGGCATTGGCCGGGATGACACAGATGATGGCGGCATACGCGCCAGTTCAGAAACTGGTCGCAAGCGATCCGCTGCTGCTGCACCAGCCCCTGCGCCGATTTCCGCAAAGGCCACGACATGAAGAAGCTCTCCTTTGCCCGGCAGGTCCTGCCGGTGCTGGCCCTGGTGCTGATCGCGCTGTCCGCCTGGTTCATCTGGGGCGGCCAACCCGAGGACGGTTTGACGCAGCCGGCCATCACTCCGCCCACCACCCCTGCCGGGCAGGTCGCTTCGGTTGCCGGCGTGGGCGTGGTGGAACCATCGAGCGAGGTCATCGCCATCGGCTCCAACCTTGCCGGCATTGTCACCCGCGTGTTTGTCGAGGAAGGCACGCAGGTGGCGCAGGGCCAGCCGCTGTTCACGCTCGATGACCGGGAGGCACGCGCCGACATTGCCGAGGCCGTGGCCCGTGTCGCCACCGCCCGCGCGCAGGTAATGGAGGCAGAGGCCGCGCTGGCCGTCGCAAGGCGACAGGACGCGCTTTACGCCGATATCGAGGACGACCGGGCCTTCTCCCGCCAGGAGCTGATCGCCAGCGGCGGCGATGTCTCGACGGCGCGCGCCCGGGTCGCCTCTGCGCGCGCCGGGGTTACGGCGGCTGAGGCCGCACTTGCTGCTGCGCGCGTCACTCTGGCACGGCTGACCGTGGTCGCACCGCGCACCGCCGAGGTGCTGGCGGTCAACACCCGCGCGGGCGAATATGCAAGCGCCGGCCCTGCTCCCACTGGCGGCGACCCGCTGATGGAACTGGGCGTCACGCGCCCGCTCCACATCCGTGTCGACATCGATGAGGATCAGATCGCGCGGGTGGCGATTGGTGCGCCTGCCATCGTTTCCCCGCGCGGCGATGCGCAGCGCCGGATTCGCGCTCCTTTCGTGCGCGCTGAACCCAAGATCAGCCCCAAACGCTCCTTGACCAACGCCGCGACTGAACGAGTGGACGTCCGCGTGCTGCAATTGCTCTACGTCGTGGAACCCAGCACCGACCTGCGGGTCGGGCAACAGGTCGACGCTTTCGTTCCTGCAGGAGCAGGTCGCGGCAATGGCAGCCGTGCCGGCAGCGCGCCGCAGACCGACGGTGCGCAGTGAGAGGCGCAGCGGTCCTGATGTCGGTGCTGGCGTGCGCACTTGGCGGATGTGCCACGATCGAGGCTCCCGTACGGGCACCGGTGACACTGCCCGACGCGTTCCTGCTGGCCCCGGTGCCGCAGGATGAACCGCTGGACCTGCGTGCCCTGCTGCCGGTGAGTGATGCTGCCTTTGTCAAGCTTAACCAGGCGGCGATGGCAGGTGCGCCGACGCTGGAGGCGGCACTGGCGCGTATCGAACTGGCGCGTGCCGAGCTTGCCGCCGCGCGCGCCGGGCAGCGGCCTGACATCCGCGCATCAGGCGCGATCACGGGCCGGCGGATCGGCGCACAGCAGATCGGATCGCTGCCATCCGGTGTTCCGCTTGATCGCGAGAACGTTCTTTTTCAGACCGGCATCGAGGCGAGCTACGACACCGATCTGTTCGGCGGCCTGCGCGCCTCGGCCCGTGCGGCACAGGCGCGGCTGAGCGCCGCCGGGGCCGATGCGCGCGCGGTGCGGCTGGCGTTGACAGGAGACATCGCAACCGGCGTCATCGCCTGGCGCGCCCTTGCCGAACAGCTGATCGTGGCAGAAGGTGACCTGGAGCAGGCCAACGCGCTGGTCGATATCACGGCCGAACGGGTGCGGGTTGGCGTTGCCTCGGACACCGACCGGGTGCGCGCCGCCAGTCTGGCCGCGGATGCCCTGACCCGGATCGAGGCAATTGGCGGCGAACGCGCGCAAGTGCTGGGCCAATTGGTGACGCTGACTGCACTGCCTGCACAGCAGGTGCTGCCTGTGCTACAAACAGCAGCGCCTGACCCCGCCTTGCGCCCGGTGGATGCAGCAGTGCCAATGGACATCCTTCGCAACCGGCCCGATGTGCAGGCGGCAGAGGCGCGGCTGCGTGCCGCTGACGCGGAGATCGCGGCAGCCGCCGCAGCACGTTTTCCGCGCCTGACGCTTTCCGCCTTGGCCGGGCTTGCTGCCCTGACCGCAGGCGATCTGTTTGGCAGTGATGCAATTACCGGCTCGGTCGGGCCGACACTGGCAGGCCCGCTGTTCGATTTTGGCCGGGTAGCGGCACGCATCGACGCAAGCGAGGCGCAGGCTCGCGAGGCGTTTGCTCGATACCGTCGCAGCGTCTTCGTCGGGCTGGGAGAGGCAGAGACGGCGTTTGGCCAGATAACGTCGGCTGACCGGCAAGTGGCGCAGCTGACTAGGCAAGTGGCGCTTGACGAGGATGCTGCCATGCTGGTGGCGATCCGCTATCGCAATGGCGTGGAAAGTTTCGTCGGCGTCGCAGAAGCCCGGCGACAGGCATTCGCCGCGCGGCAAAGGCTTGCGGACGCCAAGGCCCGGGCACGCACGACCCGCGTCGCCCTGTTTCGTGCACTGGGCGGCGCAGAGGACATGTCCGACAGACAAAGAGCACCGGGCGCGTCGGACGCGGCGGACCCGTCCCGTCAGGGAGAGACACCATAGCTGAACTACCGGGCACATCAGACGCTGCCTATACAGTGGGCGTCATGACGATGGAAGTCGAGGGGCGGGATTCCTCCTCCTTTGCCGCCGTCGTGCAGGATGCGGTCGCCATCCTCGACAGCACATTTGCCAGCGAGCCCCTGCTGCGCACGCAGACGATCGGCTTTGCAGGGCCGCATCTGACGCCCGGTGCCGGTAATTACGCGCCGCTTGATTTTCTGGAGATCGCGCTGGCAGAAAAGCTTGATCGTGGCCTGCCGTTCCTGCTGATTGTGACCGAAGTCGATCTGTCGTCCTCTTCGCTTGCCTATACGCTGGCATTGCCCAGTCAGCTGACCAATATCGCGATCCTGTCGACACGGCGGTTGAGCCCGGCGTTCTGGGGCGATGTTGCCGAAGGCGCTGCCGATCAGGCAACAACGGCAGCGCGTCTGGCAGCGCTGATGCTGCATTCCTTCGGCCATCTTGTCGATCTGGCGCATGAGCCGGACCGGCACAATGTGATGTACCGGCTGGAAGGGGTCGAGGATCTCGATCGCATGATCGAACTGACACCAAAGCAATTGGCGACGGTTCGCCGAGTGCTGCCGCGTGAGGCGCGGGAAAAGTCGGCTCGCGATCATCGCCTGCGGTTTGTTCTGCGCACGCTTGTGCATGATGCAGGTGCAATCGCGCGCGCGGTGGTGCGCGCCAATCCGTTCCGGCTCCTGACAAAGATGCCGACCATGCTGGCCGCGGCCTTGTCAGTAATCGTCGTGCTGCTGTTCAGCGCCGAAACATGGGACGTCGCAGCCGCAGTGTCTGTCCCGCAGATCGCGCTGTTTTCGCTGATGTGCATGGCCGCTGCGGCATTTGTCCTTTACCGCGCCTTTGCCTTTGACGCATTGCTCAGCCGGGACCGCCGCATCACGCAATCCAGCATTGTCACCACAGCAGCAACCGTTCTGTGCCTGCTGTTGACCCTGTTCGTGATGTTCGTGTTCTTCGGCGGGCTCATGTATGCTGTCACTCTTACGGTGTTTCCGCGCCCGCTGATGGAAGCGTGGCCCACAGATGGAGCGGCGACCACGACGCTCGACCATGCCAAGCTCAGCATGTTTCTGGCGGCAATGGGCGTGCTGGCAGGCTCCCTCGGCGGGCGCTCGGACAGCCGCGACCTGGTTCGCGCTGTGCTGTTCATTACTGAAGAGACGTGACTGGACGAGGCCTGCAGGTGGCGGCTGAAAGCCTGCTGTGTCAGCGTGGAATTGATGCCCGGCAAATGACGGCAGTAATGAGCGCTCACCCGTGCGGTTCGCTACAGGCGCTGCGGAAATGCGGTGCTGCGCGCGTCCTTCGCAGCTTGCAAGATACAGGGTTCCTGAAAATTTTCCGCACCGTCCCGCTATGAAACAAAATGCAAAATCAGACGTTTACACGCAGAATTGGCAGCTGTGTTCATTGCCAGGACAGGATAGGTGGCTTATACAACGTTCCAGCTACACGGGACTGGGTAGACAACATGTGGTTTTGCCAGTCGTCCCATGCAGAATCTGCATGACTACTACAACAAGGAAAGCAGATATGAACAAGCCTACTTACGAACGCCCCGAAATGGTTGAACTCGGTTCTTTCGAATCGATGACCCAGGCGGCAACTACGGGCAGCATGCTTGATGCAGCATTCCCCGCAGGAACACCTGCATCGGATCTCACCTTCTCCTGAAGAAGGGTTTTCCGCTGACAAAAGAACGGTCGCCGAAAGGCGGCCGTTTTTGTTGCAGCATTGGCATGCTGATGCTGTAGAATAGACAAAGGGCATGATGTTAACCTTGTGGTCATGCGTTGCTGCCAAGAAGATGCCAGCGCCGCCGTGCGTGGCTGATGCGGCCAGTCGTTGAACGCAGGCCTGTAGTGAGCTGTTATGAATGAGGCAGGAGCAGGAATGAAACGCGACCGCCTCTGGCTGGCTGTGGCCACCATTGTGGCTCTGGGCCTGATTATTGGCGGCTTTCTGCTCGGCAACGGGTTGCTGCGTGCGCGCTACGCCGATCGGTCCGTGACAGTGCGCGGATTGGCAGAACGCGACGTCACTGCCGATCTTGCCACCTGGACCTTGAACTATTCGCGGCAGGGCTATGATCTGCAGACGGTTCAGAGCGAGGTTGACCGGGACACGCAGGCAATCCGGCAGTTCTTTGCCGGGCTTGGCTTCGAACCTGACGCATTGCAGGCCGCCGGCGCCGGCGTAAACCAGATGCGCGACAATGGCGTGGAAACCATATCGATAAATCAGCGGCTGCAATTGCGCACGACTGACATTGCCAAGGCCCGACAGGCAGTTGCGCAACAATTCGATCTGGTGCGGCGCGGGGTCCTGCTTCAGGAAGGGTCCGGCATGGTTTACAGCTTTACCGGGCTGAACACCATCAAGCCCGGCATGGTCGCCGAAGCGACCCGAGACGCACGCGCCGCGGCCGAACAGTTCGCCAAGGACAGCGACACCGGCGTCGGCGGGATCAAGAATGCGACACAAGGCTATTTCTCCATCGAAGCGCGCGACGGCGAACAGCAGGGATACGGAGTTGCCGACACACCGTTCAAGAAAGTGCGGGTAGTGACCACGGTCGATTTCTACCTCGACTGAACAGCGGCTATTTCTGCCAGTCGGACACCTCTTCAGCGGTTCAGCCGGGTGGCGCGCTGCTGAATCTTACGACCTGCTTCGCTGGTGGCAGCGGACCGCCTGCAAGCGGCAGGAAGGCGCGTTGTTCATGCGACGGTCGTTTTGGCAATCCTCGGCATTGGCCCCTCTCCCGGTCGATCATTCTGCATTGCGCGCCTGCCGGCGAAGCAGTTCAACCGCCTTCCGGCAAAGCAGTCGGTTACATCGCGGCGCAGGGTTCTGCTCAAGCGGGACATCCATCGCAGGCACGAATTGCAGAAACGGTAAAGCCGCATATCCACCGTGGTTCAAGCCTGTCCGGCATTACCGGCGATGAACAGCCGCAGCGCGGCCGTGCTTCTCCATCTGCCTGCAAGTCTTGCCGCGTGCCGAAGCGAGGCATGTGCCAGGCGACACGCTCAACCTTCGCCAAGCGCGTTGCGCACGCCTGCAACCGCGCGCTGGACGCGTTCAGCGCGCGGTTCGCCAAGCAGCACGGCATGATCGCGCGGGATTTCCACGCTGGTCGGGCAATCGGGCGGCAAGGCAGCCGCAAAGCCACGCAGGTCGAAGGTGCCCTCACCCGGCAGCAGCCGTTCCGACGATGCTTCCTGTTCCTGCGCATCGGCGTGACAATGCGCCGGCCCATCGGCGAATTGTCCGTACAGGATGGTTCCTTCGGGCGCCGCAGCCAGTTCGGCAATGGACCCGCCCGAGCGCATGAGATGCAGCAGATCGACATTGATGCCCACCCTGCCCGGCCGGTCGATTGCGCCGACCAGCGCCAGTGCCTGCGCCAGCGAGCGGATTTGCGAGGGGGGGTAGAATTCCACCGCGACTGACAAGCCAGCGCCAGCTGCCAGATCACAGAAGCGACCGAACCTGTCGAGCCTGCGATCTGCATCCCTGTCATAGCACAGCACATTGACCAGCCTTGCGCCCAGCTGCGCTGCGCAGTCGAGCGCCGGCCCAAAGGTGTCCACATCCGTCCTGCCCGCCAGAGTGAACGGATAGGCAAGGTCAAGCCCGACACCGAGCGCATCCATACAGCGCCCGAGTTCTCGACGTTCCTCACGGTCATTATAAAGGTTGAACTGCGGCATCAGCGGCAGAACCTCCATGGAATGCATGAACAGGCACATTGCGCGGCATCCGCCATCATGCGCAGCCTGCGCCAGTTCCACAGGCATCGCATCGACAGCAGTCATGTGGTCGAGCGCAAGGCGCATTTTAAGGTTCCTTATGATCTGACGCAGCGTAGCAAAGCCGCGCAAGAAGGCGGTGTTAAGCGCTGCACCCTTTCCTGCCAAGACGCACGCCGTGGTCCAGGGTCGATCGCTGCGACAGAGACTGGCACAAAGAACCGTCAAGCCACTTGTCCGTCATGCAGGTCACGGCCATGCTGTTGCCCGATGACGCAAACGGCAGGAGACCGCCCATGACGATGAAATGCACAGCCTTGCTCAAATGCCGCAGCGGCATGACGCCCGAGGCGTTCCGGCACTATTATGAAAATCGGCACGCGCCGCTCATCCGGTCGCTGCTGCCGGGCATTCGTGATTACCGGCGCAATTATCTTCAGGACGAAGGAGCATTTATCTATCCTGGCGCCACCCGGCCCGATTTCGATGTGATTACCGAAATGTGGTTCGACGATGCAGCGGCGTATCAGCATTTTCTTGCCGTTGCCGCCCAGGAACATGTGGCACAACAGATTGCGCAGGATGAGGAGAACGTCTTCGACCGTGCGATGACGCGCATGTTCGTGGTCGAGGAACGCAGCTCCATGCTCCCCTCCCCCACTGAAGCGGCCATGACCGCGCTGATCGACGAACGCGCAATCCGCGACCGGCTGGCGCAGTTTGCAAAAGTGCTGGATCGCAAGGATTGGGACGCGCTTGCCGAAGTGTTCGCCGACGACATCGTATTCGACTATGGGTATGGCAAGGACGAACACGGAATGGCGGCATTGCGCCAGAATATGGCCCGCCATCTCGATGGATGCGGCCCGACGCAGCATCTGATCGGATCCATCAGCGTTACTGTCGATGCACAAGACGCGACCAGCTGCGCCTATGTACAGGCGCGGCACCAGCGCACCGATGATCGCAATGGCCCGGTGTTCGATGCCAACGGCGAATATCGCGATGTCTGGCAGCGTCGCGCACAAGGGTGGCGGATCGTACGGCGCGATGCTGCATGGCACATGCACAGCGGCGATCCTGCCATACTCGGACCAGGCACCGCCGGATCCGACTGATCGGCGCATCCGCGACACCCCGGCTTCGGCGCGGGATGTGTGGCCGGGTGCGGGTTGTTCGAGGTCGCCCAGGCGCGTTGGGGCTGGACGGCCCTGCGCGCGATGGGCAGAAATACAGCATGTGACACATTGAAGAAGCTGGGAGCCGTGCTACATGAGTGTCGTGGATCGGCTGACATGATGCTGGCAACCGACGAGGCGGCGCGACGGGGCTTGACGACGATGGGGTGGACAAGAGCGCACAGCGGTGCTGCCCCGGCGATAGCCAACATGTCCGCACAGGTGCATCAGGGCTATCCCGAAGGACAGGAAAGCTTTGCAAATCGCCTGTCGCTGTGGCCGCAGGGATGCTTCCTTTACCACAGCGGCCATGGTGAGGATCTGCTCGGATACATGATCTGCCATCCCTGGATGCTGGATCAATGCGTGCCTCTTGACCATGTGATCGACCGGCTGCCGGCCGATCCGACCTGCCTCTACCTTCATGACCTTGCCCTGTTGCCAGCTACGCGCGGCAGCGGAGCAGGACGTGCCGGAGTGCAGCTGGCCAACAGCCTGGCACAAGCCGCCGGGCTGCCTGTCATCGGCCTTGTTGCGCTGCCCGATGCGATCGGCTTCTGGCGGCACGCGGGATTTCAGGACAGTTCGGCACGGCCGCACTCCAGCTATGGCACCGGCGCGATTGTCATGCAGCGCGCTGTGCAAAGCGAGAGTGAGATCGTGCAGCCAGCGTTGCCATGACCGGTCATTCTCTCGTCACTTGCGCGGTGTGGCATCGGGTTGCTCTTGGCTGGGCGATCATGTTCCTGCTGCTTGCCAGCGGAACAGCGCAAGCAAGCGATATCTACGCCAGCAGTGAGGCAGGACGGCACTGGGCGCAGGCTCCTGCGGCGGCGGAGGCCTTGCTGCCGTCACGGGCCGTGCTCCACGACCGGATCACCAAATCCGACCCGTCCCCGCCGCCGCCGCAACCGGAAGGCGCGTTCATGACGGCAAGCGCCTTGCCTGCCGATCAGGCCGCAATGCCTCGGCCGGCAGTGAGAGTGTCATCTGCAAGGGCGCGACCTTGCTGGCGTATGCTGCCGCCGGCACAGGCACCACCTGGCTGACTGTATCGTGGCCGCAGCATCGCGGCTGCAACCATCTGTACAGAAGCTCAGGAATAATCATCATGAACATTGAACATGAACGCGCCGTCGCGCGTGCCGCCCGGCGCGAGGAAATGGAACATCTGCTGCAGCGTTATCCGCAGCTCGACCCCGATGATGCCAGCACATTGCGGCAATGGTTCCGTAGTGAAGCGTCCGCACTCGATGTAGGGTTGCTGTCGGCAAATGAAGCACTACACGACGCCTACGCAGCGTTCCGCAAGGATCATCTGCATCGTTTCACTCCGGCCGAGCTTGCGATCCTGACGATGCTGTTGTGCATCGCCGCAGCTGCAGTCGGCGCTCTGGTGACGGGTATCATGCAGATGGCCTGAACGCCGGGCCACTGCGTCGATGTGGCAGGCGGGAGGGGTGCGGTTGCATCGCAGAAGTGGAGTCAGCGTGGTGGCTGGAAACCGCGATGGGCTGCACCCGCCCCTGCAAAAGGAACAACCTGGTTGCGGACGGTACCGCACTGGCACTGACATACCGGACTGGCGGCAGGCAGCGGGCGGGAGGGTGGTATCCGGTAAAAGGTAGCGACCAAGCTTCTTCAGCGGATCGGTGCACCACCAGCAGACATGTTTCAACAATTGCCTTGATACATTGGCGCACCGTGCAAAGCTGCGACGAGGATGCCGCCGCTCAGATGATGGCTTGGCAACAGGCGCTGCGAACTTATTGCAGGAGGGTTGCCCGTGCCCCGTAACCGCCCGCCGCCTCCTGCAGAATGGTCGCATTCACCTGTCCATCCGATCCCACAGCAGCGTGGAAAGCCACGAAGGAACTTGCCAGCGCAGCTTCGCTGTCGATGAGCGATTGCCGGCTGGCGATGAGTTGCCGCTGCGCATCGAGCAGATCGAACAACGACGTAAGCCCTTCCCGATAGAGCGCGTTGGACTGGCTCAGCGCCGTTTCGCCTTCTTCGATTGCCTGTGCAAGGGCCGCGTTGCGCTGCTGATAGGCGTCGATTGCGACGAGCGCGTTTTCCACCTCACCCAGCGCATCGAGAAAGATTGCGCGGTATTCGGCAAGCCGCGCATCTGCGACGGCGCGTGCTGCTGCTACTTCCGCGCGCCGGCGTCCGCCATCGAAGATCGGGATATCGATCGCCGCGGCCAGGCCGATCAGGAAATCGGAGAACAATCCACCAAACGTCCCGTTGCCGATCGACAGGGTTCCAGGGATTGTCAGCGAAGGGGTGAGATCGGCCCGCTCGATCCCTATTTCCGCTGCCGCGCGCGCCAGCTGTGCCTCGGCAGCGAGAATGTCGGTCCGACGCCGCAGCAGATCGGCCGGGACACCCGGCGCGGGTCCGCGCAGGTAAACAGGAATGCCGGCGGTTTGGCTCGCGGGCGGCGCGAAGGTGCCCGGCGCCTGGGCAAGCAGAACTGCCAGCGCGTTGGCGGCATCTGCCCGCGCAATTGCAATGAGCCCGCGGCGTGCCTGCGTCTGTGCCAGATCCGCAGCAGCCCGCCGCACATCGAGATTGGCCGCCAGCCCGGCTTCGAAGCGCAGCGTCACGATCCGCAAGGTCTGTTCCTGCAAATCGGTCGATTGTTCCAGCAGGGCAAGCTGTTCGCCGCTGCGGCGGTATTCGATATACTGGCTGGCAATCGCCGCCGCCACCAGCCGCCGCTCGTCTGCCTGCAGATAGCCGGCCTGCGCGTAATCGGCAGCAGCGGCGCGGATTTCCGCAGCCAGCCGTCCGTTGACATCGGGGTTGAACAATCCGAACAGTCCGGCCGCGGCAGTTACCTCGCTGTCGCCGGCGAGTGCGACGCCTGCATCGCCTGTTCCATCGACCTGCGGCAGCCGGTCCGAACGTTCCGCCGCCAATAACGCGCCCGCTGCCCGCAGGCGCGCCGCAGCAGCGTCGATGGCGAGGTTTTCATCAAGGCCGCGCGCGATCAACATGTCGAGAACCGGATCGTCGAAACCATGCCACCACACCTCGTCCAACCCCGAAGGCGGCAGGTTCGTGGCATAGAGTGGCGGCGCGTCGGGCACAGGGAAGTCAAGTTCGGGTGCAACATGCGCGCACCCGCCGATGAATACAAAGGACATCGCCAGAGCGGCAATCCGCATCAGGCAGGTTCCGCCATCAGATCGTCGTCCACCGCCAGGATCTCATCATGAAGCCGTTGCAGGTCCACTTTACGCGGGTTGCCGAAACGGGCGACGCCCAGATAGATCACTGGAGTCAGGAACAGGGTAAAAACGCCGGCAATGCCCAGCCCGCCGAAGATCACCCAGCCGATTGACTGGCGCGCTTCCGATCCGGCGCCGGTCGCAAGGATCAGCGGGAGCGCACCCACTACGGTGGAAATGAGCGTCATCGCGATGGGACGCAGGCGAATAGCGGAGGCTTCTTCCACCGCCTGGCGGACCGTGCGCCCCTGATGGCGCAGCTGGTCGGCAAATTCAACGATCAGGATCCCGTTCTTTGCCATCAACCCGATCAGCATCACCAGCCCGATCTGCGAATAGATGTTGAGCGACGTGCCCGATATGAACAAAGCGAACACAGCAGCGGCAAGGGCAAAAGGCACGGTCAGCAGCACCACCAGCGCGCTGGTCAGGCTTTCGAATTGAGCGACGAGCACCAGGAACACGATGACCAGCGCAAAGAGGTAGGTGAGCAGCAGATCGCCCGAAGCCTCCTCCAGGCTTTGCGCCTCGCCTTGCAGCAGCATGTCGATGTCGGAGGCGATCGTGTCTTCTGCCAGCCGTTCGATTTCGACGATCGCATCGCGCAGCGGCACGCCTGCCCTGACGTTGGCTTCCACATCGATTGCGCGGCGCTGCTCGGTCCGGTCGAGTTGCGCTGCAATGCCCTGCTCCTCGATCTGCGTCACGCTGGAAAGGGGAACGAGCGCGCCTCCGCTGCCGCGAATGTACAGATTGCGCAGGTCTGTGGGGTTGGTAACCGCCATGGCCTGTGCGGTCAGGAAGATGGGCACGGCCTGATCGCCGACATTGAGGTCGATGAGGTCGTCGCCGCCAACCATGGCCCGAAGCGTCTGCGCCAGTTCATCAAGATCCACGCCAAGGTCCGATGCCCGCTGGCGATCGATGAGGATGGAAAGCTGCGGCTGGGTCGGCTGGTAAGATATTTCGGCGTTTTCAAGAAGGTCGGACCGTGTGTCGATGGCGGTTGCGAGCGCCTGGGCGGAGCGAAAGATCTGGTCGTACTGACCGCCGGTGAGCGCCACTTCGATGCCATTGCCGCCGCCGCCAAAACTCAGCGTCCCTTCTCCGCGCGCACTGGTGCGCGAGCCGGGGATTTCCTGCAAGGGGCCACTCAGTTCCGCCACGATCTCGGTCTGGCTGCGATCGCGCTCACTCCAGTCGGCAAGCTGTGCAACGACTCTCACCCGATTGGGGTCGTAACGGCCGACGATTGAAAACGTGCTGCGTATCTCCCCGCTGTCGAGGTAGGGTTGCAACACCTGCTCCACCTCATCGAGCTCGCCATCCATGAACGCGATGCCGACGCCGTCCGGACCGGTTGCATCCACGGTGATGACACCGCGATCCTCGTCCGGGACCAGCTCGTTATCGAGCTGCAGGTAAAGCAGCCCCGCCAGCACCGCGAGCATGACCGAGACAATTCCCACGATGCGCGGATGGTCAAGGCAGCGTTGCAGCATCCCTTCATACCGCCTTGCCGCATGAGCGCCCCACCGCGCCAGCCGCCCGTCTTCCCCATCATCATTGGTGAGGTCGAACCGCGCGGCGAGCGCTGGAACAAGCGACAGCGCCACAAAGGAGGAAATGATGACCGCCACGGCCAGCACAAAGCCGAATTCGCGGAACAGCCGCCCAGCCTCGGAAGGCAGGAAGCTGATCGGCACGAACACGGATACAAGGACAGCCGTGGTTGCAACGACGGCGAAAAAGACCTGCCTTGTCCCCATGACAGCGGCAGCCCTGCGGCCCAGCCCCTTGTTCTGGAGACGCTGGGCATTTTCAAGCACGACGATGGCATCATCGACAATGAGGCCGGTTGCAAGAACGAGCGCCAGCAAGGTGAGCAGATTGATCGAAAAGCTCATGACCCAGATGCCCGCGATCACGCCGACCAGTGCAACAGGGATCGTCGCGCTTGGCACGATGGTGGGCCGCCATGCACGAAAGAACAGCAGCATCGTCGCGACCACGACAAAGATTGTGAACGCTAGGGTGATCAGCACCTCGCGCACCGAGATACGGATGAAGTCGGCATCATCCGAAACGATTTCGAGCCGTAATCTGTCGAAGCGTTTGTTTATCTGTTCGACCCTGCCCTTGATCGCATCGGAGATCGCGATCGTATTCGAACTTGCCTGACGCACCACGCCAAGGCCGAAAGTGGGTTGCCCGTCGAGCCGCACGAAATTGGTCGCATCGGCAGGCGCAAAGCTGACCTGCGCCACGTCACCTATGCGTGTGTTGCCCGCCACGATGAGCCCTTCGATCAACAGCGGATCGGTTGCGCTGGCTTCTGCACGCACGACGAGTTCCTGCGCATCGGAGCGGAACGAGCCGACCGGCACGTCGAAAGGCGCGCGCTCCAGCGCCTGCGCCACATCGGCAATGGTCAGACCGAAGCGGTTGAGCCGTGCCGGATCAACAGAGACGCGCATCTGCTGCTGACGGGTTCCGAACTCATCAATGCTGGCGACGCCCTCCACCGCCAGCAACTCTGGCACGATATCGTTTTCCACCAGCCGGGTAAGCTCGGCCTGATCGTAGCTGGTGGACACGACTGCGAGGCGCATGATGGGCCGCGCGTCCTGATCCGCCTTGACGACCGTGACCTGCTCGACCCGGTCGGGCAGATCGCGGGTAACGCGGCTCACCGCCTCGCGCACGTCGGATGCCGCCGTATCGAGATCGACACCGGGGTTGAACTCGACGCGGATACGGGCGTTGTTCTCCTCGCTCGAGGCAGCGATCTGACGCACGCCGGAAACCCGCGCGACCGCATCTTCCAGAACGCTGGTGACCTCTGCGTCCATGGTTTCTGGCGCGGCGCCGGGAAGATTTGCCGTGACCGAGACGATCGGCCGGTCCACATCGGGAAGCTCGCGCACCTCGATTCCGATCAGGGCGGCAATGCCTGCGATCACGATCAGCAGGTTGAGCACAGCTATGAGCAGCGGCCGCTTGACCGCCAGCATCGCCAGATCGTTTCTATCGCGCATTGCTGCGTTCTTCTGTCGCCCGCGCCGCATTTGTCTGGCGCAGCTTCACTGTCTGGGGATCGGGAACGAAGGGTTGGACGATCCGGATCTCCTGCCCGTCCCGCACCTTCTGTACGCCTTGCGTGATGACGCGATCGCCGGGTTCGAGCGCGCCATCGACATAGACCAGCCCGCCACGACGCGACGTGATCGTGACCGGAACGCGGACAGCCTTCGCTCCGCGCACGAGGAACAGGTGCGAGCCCTCACCGCCCCAGACGATCGCCTCTTCCGGCACGGTTGCCCGGCTCACCCCGTTGCTGCTGAACAATACTCTGAAGCTCATGCCGGGGCGATACGCGTCATCGCTGTTGGCAAGGGCGGTACGGACGATGAAATTGCGGCTGTCCTGCGCCACGCGCGTGTCGGTAACGACCACCCGCGCGTCAATAGTGCGCCCAGGGTCGGAAAATGGGGTAACCTGCACAAGCTGCCCCGGACGCAAGGCACTGAACACAGCCTCCGGTGCTGGAAGGTCGACGTAAAGAGTGCTGCGCTGGTCGATCTGCGTGATGGGGGTCGAATCACTGACCCTGTCGCCGCGATCGATTTGCGTCAGTCCGACATGGCCTGAAAAGGGTGCGCGCACCGTGCGGTCGCTCAGCGCGGTTCGCGCCTGTTCCAGGCCGACCCGCGCCGATGCAAGCGCGGTCTCCCCTGCCTCGATCTGGCTTTCGGAAAGTGCGCCTGTGTCCTCGATCCGACGATAGCGGGACAACAGCTGATCAGCTTCGCGCAGCTGCACATCTGCTGCATCGACAGCGAGCCGTTCCTGACGGGCATCCAGCTTCAGAAGCGGCTGGCCCTCTTTCACATATTCGCCAGCCTTGAACAGGACCGCTGTCACCCGGCCCGCCGTTTCGGGATAGAGTTCGGCAGATACGGCGGCGCGCGCGGTGCCAATGGCCTCCACCTGCGTCTGCTCGGGCAGGAAACGGACCGTCTGTGCTACCACCGCGATGGCTTTGCGCTGCGGTGGCGGCTCTGGCGCCGCACAGCTCACCAGGCCAGCCAGCAGCGCTGCTGTGAAGAAGGATCTGCCCACGGCTCTGGCGGCCAGCGCCGATCGCAGCTTCGAAAACGCAGTATCAAGCAAACTGATCAAATTGGTTCTCACGTCCCGGGCCGCGATCAAGTGATCTGCACCGCCTCGCCCTCATGACGGGATTGCATCGGATTCGCTGTCACGCAAAACGTCCTTTCAGCATATCGGCCTCCGCATCAAGAACAGGTTTGGACTGCAACGGTGCACCAGTATCACGGCCCCATGCTATCGCATCTGCTTGGCGTTGCTTGCCGCTTGTCAGCCTCCGTATCTCGGCATCACGCGCCCCATTGAAGGCGAAGCTGTCTGATCGGGAAGCCTGGGCAGCGATCAAGCCGGTCAGCATCGCTCGCGATCGCAGCAGGCCGGCAGCTCCGGTTATGCCGATCACGTGAGAAACAGCACAACAGGCAAGCCAATCCTGGCTGACGATGATCCCGGTGTCTGTCGGGTTGTCGCTCCGACCGACTGCCCAGATGCGTGTTCAGTGCCGCGGACCGGCGGTTGGTGGCCGGGGGCACGCTGGGCGCGTGATGGGGTGCGATCGCGCGGCAAGGTGGCGGCGCAAATCAACGAACTGCCGGCGCATGCCAGACCAGCGCCGCATTCCTGCAGGGCGCACGCCTGCAGGACGACGCCGGAGGATGTTCCGGCGCTTGCTCCTGCGCAAGGAGATGTGCCTGACGCCCCACGGGCCGATCTGCCTGTCCCGCTTGCGCTGGTCGGCAAGGTGGGTCCGCGCGATGAAGTGGTGGCTGCCTGCAGCGGCGCGCAGGCACTGGGCATCCACCCCGCAATGGCGGCAAGCCATGCCCGTGCCATGATCTCCGGTCTCGATTTGCGACAGGCGGCGCCCGAAGCCGACGCAGCGTTGCTCGACCGGCTTGCACTGCTGGCGGCGAGGCACTGATCGCCGATTGCGGCAGTGACCCCAGCCGATGGCATCTGGATCGATCTTACCGGCTGTGCGCATCTGTTCGGCGGGGAGGAGAAGTTCTGCCAGCGAGCAGGGTTTACCGCTCGAACTGCCGTGGCGGACACCGCCGGCGCCGCCCATGCTACGCCTTTTCATGGCTGAAGCATCATCATCCCGATGTCTTCTGCGCCGCGCTGATAAACGCGCAGCCCATGGTTTTACGCGCCGGCACAGATCGTGCGCGATGCCCGCGACCACGGCGTCGAGGTGCGGCCGCCATGCATCAATGCAAGCCGCTGGGACTGCACGCTCGAGAACACAAATGGCCACTATCTGGCTGTCCGGCTCGGCCTCAGGCAGATCCGCGTCCTTGCCAACGCCGATGGCGCGAGATTGTCACAGCGCGCGGCATGATGCCCTTCGTAAGCGTGGAAGAACTGTGGCGCCGTGCGGGGGTCCCGCGCGCGGCGCTCGAGAAGCTCGCCGATGCCGATGCGTTCCACAGTTTCGGCGCCGATCGCCGGCAGGGTCTGTGGCAGGCAAGAGGGCTGGGCGAGGCGCCGCTGTTCGCTGCCGCCGATCGCCTGAGCCAGACCTCCAGCGCCGAAGGGTCGGAGCCCGCGGTGGCGCTTCGTCCGCTTACCGATGCGCGCGAGGTCATCGAGGATTATCGCGCGCTGCAGCTGTCACCGCGCGGGGTCATCCGCTGCGCGGATCTCGCCAGCATCCGCGACGGGCGTCATGTCGAGATCGCCACCTGCACCTGTGCCACCCCGCCGATGAAGCTTGCTTTCGAGCTGTGAGTGCTGCCGCCCACGTTCAGCAAGGAACACGAACTGTCTTTCAGCGCCTTTCTGCCAATGCGGAACACGCCGACTACGACGGTTATATTGGCCATCGGCACGGCTTCACCCCGGACTTGTTACGGTTTTGTGCCGGTCACCTGAGAGCCTATTGCCTATTCAGGGAGACCGAAGAGATGATCAAGCGCGGGGAAGAGTTTCAGCGCGGGGCAGTGCGGATTGCGCTGAGCAGTGGTCTGCCGCGCAAGCGTGTCGCGGCCGATCTGGGCGCCGGTTTGTCGACGCTGGCACGCTGGGTGAATTTGCATTGCAGGTCGGACCTGCCCGTCCGTCCCGATGTCGATCTCGCTCGCGAGAGCGAGCAGCTCCTCCGGAAGAACCGCGTGCTGAAGGAGGAGAGGCACATCCTGAAAAAGGCCCAAAGCGCTCCGGCCAGTTCTTCGCGAACCCCATTTATTGCACTGAAGCCCGTGAGGTTCGCGTTTAGGCAGAGCTGGCGTACTGTGTGGTCAGTGGAAACAATCTGCCGGGTTCTGCAAGTCAGCACTCGCGGGCTACTGCGCCAGGCGGTCTCGACCGATCAACCGGCGGACATGGACGGATCTGAAGGTGCTGGCGCCCGCGACCGTCCACCGGCAAGCTCGCTGATTGAACGGCTGCTTTCGGGTTGCACCGGCGGCCGGGTAGATGGCTGACAATGGGCGATTTCTCGACAGTCGCCTGAGCATGCACTAGCGGTCAATAGCGGACGATGGCCTGATCATCTCAGCCCCCCTTTTCACGGCATTCACGATGAGATCTCGTTAGAGCCCATCTCGTCCATACCGCTAAGGCTGCAAACACGCATGCCGCCCATGCCCCGATGAACAGAGCGATCAGCCAAGCAACTTCGGGCTAGTCCCCCGCGCTGCCGTAGCTCCTGACTTCGATCCAACCCGCGACGATGCTCATCAGCAGCAGCAACGCAGTGCATGTAACGGAGACATAGATGCTTGCCGGCTTCGTGGCGACACGCCGATCCCGCTGCAGTCGCTTGGTGTGCAGGTAGGTTCCACTCAATACGAGCCCCGACAACACGATCCCGAACAGGAAATACGACATCTGGCTCCACAGTTCTGCAAAAGTGCCGAAGTGAAGCACGTCGACCATCTCGATCAGTCGAGCGAGCACCCCCGAGCTGCCTTGAAAATAAACACCTTGCCCGTCGCTGTATAGAGCGTGACGCTTGCCCGCCCTCGCGTGAGCACGGCCCCCGTCATGGCCGGGCAGCTCGACCGTCGCGCCGGTGTCAGCGAATTAGATCGAACGACCCTCAATCTCCGGGAAAGCGCGCTCACCATTGTCGATTAATTGGCCAAGCGGAAGAGAAGCGTCGCCGGACGCTGCCAGTGCGGCGACTTTTGGCGAATAGGACAACCACCATTTGGCGAGATATCACACGCCTGTGATCCCGATGATCGAAACGAACCACAGGCTCCATCTCCCCGCAACCTTATGTGCGCTGCTCCAGAAAGCGCGATGCTCGCGTCCGAATTTGAGAGCGAGGAAATTGCGCCACCAGCGCCGGTAGAAGACAAGTGCCGTGATCATCGACGCCAGGAGCGGGATCGCGAATATCGCCACCACAAAGTAGCCGATCGGCACGCCAGACACCGAGAAGAAATTGGCCTTGAACAGTGCCATGTGGAAACTGCGGAAGAAGCGCTGGACGTTGAAATAACTCGTATCGCCCGTTATTTCCTGGCTCGATGGATCGACGTAGATCCGCTGTATCACATCGGGTTCGCTGTCTGCGAGCACTCCCATGTCGAATCCCGGATAGCGAGGTGCACTTACCTTCCATATCCGCCAATCCGGATGAGCCTCGCGACGGTTGCTTTCGCTTCCGCAACAGGAACCGGACCCTCAATCGCCTCTGCCCTGAGGTCAGGGTTCAGCAAACAGTCGATTTCATGGGCGAATACCGCCCAACTGCCAGACCAGCAGATGACGAACAGCATCAGCCCGCCGGTCAGATCCAGCCAGCTATGCCACCTGACCATCGTTCCTGCAGCTGGCCTCACCTTGTCGGGCAGCTACGTCTACACCGGCACGCAAACACCTGAAGACGTGAACCCGTTCACCGACCCCATCGAGCAAACCCCGATATCCCGACACTGACGCATGTCGCGACAACAGCCATCGACTATGCCTTTCCCCGGTTGGCGCCGGGGCGCTGCGCGTGGACGCTGATGCAAGCTACTCGGGCGATGTTGATACTTCGGCCGGACTGCCAGAACACGGATCGCACGTCCTGCTGAACGGCAGATTGTCGCTGATCGAAATCAGGCTTGGCGCAACCGGCGCGGATCTGGAGCTCTCCTGGTGGGGCAGGAACCTCACCAACGATCAGTACGAGCCATCAACCTTCGGCCTTGCAGGACGAGGGCTGACCAACACGCGCATCGCCTACTTCAACGAACACGCAGCGGTGGCATGGGGGCGACGATCTGGTATTGCAGCAGTAGAGTCCGACTTCCTGCACGATTGCAGCAGGTACCTGGCACCCATACGAATGAGGCTTTGTCATGAACATGAACCAAAATCATACTCCTGGCTCCGGGGTCATCGTGACCGGCGGAGCTTCAGGGATCGGCTATGCCTGCGCGGCCGCACTCGCCGAGGCGGGGCGGCCGGTCGCCCTGTGGGATCTCGATGAGGCCAAAGCCCGCGAACATGCGGCCACGCTTGCTGACAGATACAAGATTGCAGCAATTGGCCTGCGCCTGGACGTGAGGCATCCGCATCATTATGCAGAAGCCATCGAGCAAAGCCGGTCAGCCATGGGAAGCATCGGCGGCCTGGTGCATGCAGCAGGAATTGTGGACCAGTCTTCCCTGGAAGGCATCACCATCGAGAGCTGGGCTGCGGGAATGGAAACCAATCTTCGTCCCCTGGCGCTGCTCGTTCGTGATCTGCTGCCGGATCTTCAGGCCAACAAGGGCTCGGCGATCGTGGCGATTGCCTCCATCAATGCCACGCTCGGCAATGGCTTCAATCCGATCTACACGGCGGCCAAGGGAGGAATGCTCTCATTGGTCCGCTCACTTGCCGATCGCCTGGGGCGTGATGGCATTCGCATCAACAGCGTGTCGCCTGGCCAGATCCGCACTCCGATGCTCGCGCCTGCCCTGGAGGCGCTGCCCGACGGCACCTTTGAAAACCGCATCCAGCTTGGCAGGTTGGGGGAGCCTGCAGAAGTCGCCAATGCGGTAAGCTTTCTGCTTTCCGATCAAGCCAGCTACATCACGGCTGCCGAACTTGTCGTCGATGGCGGCAACATCTCCTCGCAACGATAGAGCGCAAGGGATGCGCGAACATGACACCATCAGCCCTTCCGGTTTTTGAATGAACGGGTTGCGGCGCATGAAAGGTTCGCCTGACAGTGCAGGTTGCGTGGTGGAGTTTGCCCAGGGCGGCGAAACGCCCGCAGGCACCGCTAGCGATCTGCTGGCAACAGGGTGCGCTATGCTGACCGCGCTCCTGCCTGATCAGACCGACTACCGCGCAACCATGCCGCGCAACCATGAGCCTTGCACCGTTGATCGCTGACCTGTCCTCGCCAACGCCACCTTGACCGCGGCCGTCATGCAGCCGCACGATATGCAGCCCGCCCACATCTGCGGTTTTCGCAATCTGTCTCGTCAGGACAATAAAGCCGAGTCCGCCTCATAGCCGTCGCTATGAAATGTATATGAAAGGCGAGCTTTCTGGTGGATTATCTCCAGCGCTTGGTGCCCGCGCTGGATAGCGGCGATGATCTCATCCGGATCGGCCTTCCAGACGAACAGGCGTGGCTGCTGTTCGTGGTGGATAATGACACTTTTGATGGCAGCCTGTAGGTCGACGACGGAGTGGAGAGTCCAGAAGGATGCCGGGCCAGCACGGCGTGGACCTTGCGTTGCTTGTGGGTCGCATGATTGTCGAAGATGACACGGCCAGCCTTGCCGGCGGACATCTCGACCTCAATGGCGTTGAGGAACCGGATGAACACCTGAAGTTGGTGGCGCTGCATGATGTTGCGGCCGATGACCGAACTGTCGAGCACATTTGAGCGGCAGGATCTGGTTCTTGTCGTTAATCGATGACACGATGACGTGAGCCAGGGAACGCTGCCATCGTCCCTGGACAGGCAGACGCCCATTGCCATCACGGCAAGGCAATCGCGCAACTCCATCTGCCAAAACGCCGGAGCAGGAGAAGACTGGCAAACGGCACGATTTCGAACATCGCAGATCGCGCAGGAGCAAATACCTCCCGGTTCTCCAGCGGTTGAACACACTCACACAGTATGCTTGCCACCATTCCCATTATGCGTAGTATTGTGCAATAGGCCTTGCGAAAATAACGAAAGCGCGAAAACGCGGCCGGCATCCGGGTCTTTGATACAGCGAGTATTTGCGCGGGTGCGGACGCGGTTTTCAGCGAGGGGAGAGAACAAATGAAGCAGGGAAAGTTCTTCAGCGGTTGGCTGAAACGCCCGGCAATCCTCATTGCGGGTGGCGCATCGCTGCTTTCCTCGATGGTATGGGCACAGGATCCCGCGGCAGAGACTGGATCGGCTGCGCTTCCAAAGGGTGCGCCCAACATCGTGGTCATCCTTCTGGACGATGTCGGTTTCGGGTCGGCAGGCACTTTCGGAGGCCTGGCGCCAACGCCAAATCTGGATGCGCTGGCGGCAGACGGGCTCAGCTACACCAATTTTCACACCGCCGGCATTTGCTCGCCAACGCGGGCTTCCCTGCTGACGGGGCGCAACCCGCATCGCACCGGTATCGGCGCGGTCATGAACTCGGCCGATGATCGCCCCGGATATTCCGGGATCATCAAGGATTCCACCGCGTCGATTGCGGCCATCCTCAAGCAGTACGGGTATGCCACGGCAGCTTTCGGAAAATGGCACCAGACGCCCGATCACGAGCTCTCGCAGGCTGGCCCCTTCGATCGTTGGCCGAGTGGCCGCGGGTTCGAGCATTTCTATGGGTTTCAGGGGGGCGAGACAGACCAGTTCCATCCGACGCTGTACCGCGGAACCGAGCCGGTCGATGCTTCTCTGACACATGACTATCATTTCACGAATGACATGACCGCGCAAAGCGTGGCCTGGTTTCGCAACCAGCGCACCATGCAGCCGGACAGGCCGTTCTTCCTTTATTATGCAACAGGCGCAGTGCATGCGCCGATCCAGGTTCCCCAAAGCTATACCGATGCGTTTGCCGGTCAGTTCGATGAAGGCTGGGATGTGCTGCGCGAACGCATCTTTGCGAGGCAGAAAGAGCTCGGTCTTTTCCCCGCGGATGCGGAATTGCCAACACGTCCAGCCGAAATCCCGGCATGGGACAGTCTTTCGGTTGAGGAGCGTACATTCGCTGCACGGTTGATGGAGGCCTATGCAGGCTTCGTGACGCATACCGACGCCCAGATAGGCCAACTGATAGAGGCGCTGAAACAGAGCGGCGAGTATGAAAACACGATCATTTTCTTCGTCGGCGGGGACAATGGCGCCAGCTTGGAAGGCGGTATCGAAGGCAGCCTCAATTACCTTGCAGGACTGATCGGACTGCCCGAACCAGACGCTGGCCGACTTGCCCGCATCGGTGACATTGGCGGACCGGATGCGCACACGCATGTCAATACCGGCTGGGCTTGGGCCAACAACGCGCCATACCAGTGGGGCAAGGCAATGCCAGCCTGGCTGGGTGCGATCCGCAACCCGCTCGTCGTGACCTGGCCCGCGCGCATGGCGGACGAAGCACGGGGCACCAGGCGCGATCAGTTCGGCCATGTCAACGATATCGCACCAACAATACTCGACGTGTTGAACTTGTCGTTGCCAGACAGCATCGATGGTGTCGCGCAGCAGCCGTTCGATGGCACCAGCCTGCTTTACAGTTTTGCAGATGCAGACGCCGAAGAACGTCACGATACCCAGTATTTCGAGGTTTTCGGCAGCCGTGCGATCTATCATGACGGATGGTTCGCCGCTGCCGATCATGGCCGCCTGCCGTGGACGCCGCCAAGCCCCACTCCCACGTCCTTGGAGGATGATATCTGGCGGCTGTACAATCTTGATAAGGATCCTACCCAGACGAACGATCTTGCAGCGCAGCGCCCGGACAAGCTGGCAGAAATGCAGGCGCTGTTCATGCAGCAGGCCGCAGCCAATGACGTCCTCCCTCTGCGCGGACAGGTGGTCGTCAACAGGGGAATAGAGACGATCGCTGGCGATCGCACGACCATGACGTATGGACCGGCAACGCGCGGAGTGCCCGAAAATGGCCCGCCAGCCATGTCCAATCGTTCCTGGCAGATCGACGCCGATCTGCATTCCGATGGGAACGCGACCGGCGTTCTGGGAGCGGTCGGAGGTGTTTCTGCAGGCTGGTCTTTGTGGATAGATGCAGCAGGGCACCCCAATTTCACCTACGCGCTGTTCGACCTCCAGACGCTGACACTGCGGAGCGATCAGGCGCTTGCGGCGGGGGATCGAAACGTCTCGGTGCAATTTGATTATGACGGACCGGGTTACGCCAAGGGCGGAAAGTTGACTTTGCTGGTTGACGGGGTCGCCGCCGCCTCGGGAACGCTTCTTGCAACCACGCCCGGTCTGTTCACTATTGACGAGACGTTCGATGTGGGTCTGGACCGGGGTTCACCTGTAGCCGATTATCCGGTTTTCAATCCTTTCACCGGTGGACACATAGAAGGTTTCCGCATCACACTCATCGAATGAGCGGGATCTGGAACCGTCATTCACCGAGCAGGTAACGCATCTCCTGTGTGAGAGCAGGAGGCCTCAGTTCTTCCAGATAGCGTGCGCGCTGCGCAGCAAATGCGGCAGTGGCTTCCGGCTCGGTCGACACCCAGAATTGCCTCGCAGCGATGCCAGCGAGTATGCGCCTGCCGGCTTCCTCGATGGTCAAGCCGTGCTCAATTGCCTGCGCCATTCGGACGCGTTGTCCTTCGGTAAACCCCGAGTTTCGGTCTGTCAGAGCTTCGTCGAATATGCGGGTGCGGACGGACGAGGGAAGAACCGCGCTCACGTGTATCGGATGTTCGGCGAACTGCATTTCCAGATAAACGCATTCGCTGAACGACAGGATCGCGTGCTTGCTCATGATGTAAGGCGTCTGGGTCGGCATGATGCCAAGTCCCCCGACCGACGACAGGTTCGCGATGAACCCTTCGGTTCCCCTTGAAATCATTCTTCTTGCAAAGCTGCGGGTGCCATGGATCACGCCGCGCAGGTTTATATCGATAACCCTGTCCCAGGTGGCGGGATCGATCTCCCAGCTAAAACCGATCGACTCGATACCTGCATTATTCACTGCCAGGGTGATCTCGCCGTATCGATCCTCAGCGACATCGGCCAGGTTTTCGATTGCGTCGCGATCAGTCACGTCGGTCACCACACCGATGGCATCTCCACCTGCCGAGCGGATATCCTTTACCACGCGCTGCAATCGCTCTTCTGCGACATCGGCAAGCACCACCTTCATTCCAGCTTCGGCGGCCACGCGGGCGATACCTTCACCTATTCCACTGGCAGCACCGGTTATGACAGAGGTTTTGCCCTCGAACGTTTCCCTGACATCCATTGTGATCGAGCTTTCATCTGCCATTTTTTTCCTGTCCAATCTCGTCCGCCGACCTGTTGCGCGTTGCTGACGACGCTCGATGCTTGTCAAGTCAATGACGCTCGAGCCGAATGGGATTGATCTCCCGATCATCCTAACAAGCACTTTCCTAGCGATTAACGTGGTTGAAAAGCATATTTCTGTGACCTTTGCCATTGATAACCGATTTGATGATGGATCACGTAATCAGTGTAGCACGGTCCAGGGAGATCCTGCTTCTTCACCGTATTTGTTTACGCACAAAGCCCTGCTGCGAGGGATGAGCGGGGATATCTAAAAAGGCGCTGGAAAAATGGACGTTGGTGGCATCTGTGGCCATGGTTTCGGGTGTTCCGGCCATGGCTCGGGACATCCAGGCTGCGCCGACGAGCAGTGTCTGGCACTCCGCCGCGCGCGGTGCTTAAGGCCAGCTTCGCTCGCGATCACTGCCAACCCGGCTGACGAGATCACCGCGAAAATATCACCGATCTGGCTGACCCGAGCGCGATCCTTCCCAGGCCGAGTTCGGCCAGGACGTCATCGCCGACAATCGATGTAGCGATCTTCATCCGGGGGATCAGCGAGGCCGAACCCCGTCTGACGAGGTGCTTCGCGGTCTGCGGGGCAGGCTCTACCGGCGCAACACGACAGACAGGTGGTGCGATTAATCTGGTTGCGAAGCAGCCCAGCGACGAGCTCGGGATCGAAGCTTCTGGTAGCTACGGCAATCTCATTTTCGCGCAAGGCCGGATCAGCGTCGATACTGGCACCCCGGGCGAGAGGGGCCGCGTGAAAGTGTCCTTTCTTTACGAGCAGCCTGACGGCTATGTCGATGACATAAGTTCACCGTCATCCGAAGATCCCGGTGCCTGCAATACCGACGGCGTGCGCGCGACTCTGGCTTTAAACCGTTTTGATGGTCTCGAGGACGCTTATACGTCCAGCTATAGATGAGACGGAAAGCTACGCCGTGCCCTTCCGGCTCGCCGCGGTCTGCTCGGATACTGCAGCCGCGCTGGTCCTGTCTCCGGCCTTCGGCGGCTCTGAACCCGTCACCCGGCTCGACAACCCCGTGCCGGGCGGTGATCTGGAAGCAAATGACCAGTCTGCGTGCC
>NZ_JAVRHS010000015.1:0-44669 GCF_031846435.1 Croceicoccus esteveae | reverse complement strand
TGTGTTAACATTGTGGGATCTCGAGCCGGCTGAGTTCTGATAGTGCTTTGCACAGCTTTACTTCCAAGGCTGCCTGTTCGAGGCGTTCCTGTCACGCGGCGATCTGACGAACGGAAAGGGCGATCATAGGGACCCTGCTACCGTCGCAAGCACGGCAACAGGGCGCGGCCTGCCATGGCAATCGACGTGTACTGCACGAAATGCTTCATGTTCCGCGGGTCGCGTACTCCTGATGGCGAAGCGAAGCTGTGCAAAGCACACCGATACGAGCAGTGGCAAGTGGAACTCGGTCTATGTCCGTTCCCGATGGGCAGAACAAGGTGTCTGGGATGTCATGCTCAACATGCTAGTCGAGTTGGATCTCCCTGACGATTGGCAGCGCATAATCGACAGCACCATTCTTCGCGGCCATTCTCGCAGCAGCGGGCGCTAAACGGGGCCTGCGAGGAGAGCTCGGATCAAAGCCGCGGCGGCTTTGCGAGCAAGATCTCAATGCGCGTTTACGTCCGCTGTGGAGCCGCAGGCGCGCGTAGCACACGATCAGGAACGTCCTCCGAGAAACACTGCTGCTGCTGCACAACATCCTCCCGGTCATCCCCAAAACTGACCGCCGTGATCCAGCTTCATGCGATTATCGCCGCTGCCCTTGATCGGAACCTTGTCGAGCGGCTGTTCAATCTTTTCGGGCAGTTGCCTCGCATCGCGACCCGCTACGACAGGACTGCTGCGTCACTCCTGAGCTTCTTCTGCCTTGCCGCCGCCTGCATAGGGCTACCCATTGTGTCAACAGGTCTGGGGCAGCCGCCGGGCTGTACGCGTTAAATCTCGCCGCCGCTAAGCCGCTGACAAATCATGTCAAGCTGGTCCAGCGTCTTGAACTCGACATTCACCGTCCCGGAGTTTTCGTTTGCCATTGATATCTGCACGTTCAAGCCGAGGAATTCCTGCAGCTGGGTTTGGATCGCCAGCAGATCGGCTGCACCTTCATGAGTGGGAGGGCGGGCAGAGCGACGCGGCGTCTCCCTGTTTGGCGCACTCCTGCGCCTCACCAGTTTTTCGACCTCACGTACCGACAGGTCGCGTTGCACGGTATTTTGTGCGATTTCTTCCGCAGCTTCGCAATTGATCAGGGCGCGAGCATGACCCATGGAAAGTTGATCTTGCTCGACCAATTCCAGAACGCCGTCCGGTAACGCGAGCAACCGCATCAGATTGGCAACATGGCTGCGGGATTTATTGACCAGAGTTGCTATCTCAGCTTGTGACATTCTGTTCTGATCGACCAGCCTGCTATAGGCGCGTGCCTCCTCAACAGGATTGAGGTTCTCCCGCTGGATGTTCTCTATCAACGCAAGTGCCGTGACATCCTTGTCTTCGAGTTGCCTGACGATGGCTGGAATGTTTTGCACTCCGGCGATCTGCGCGGCTCTCCAGCGACGTTCTCCTGCGACCAGCTGGTATCGGGTGCCGCCAAGCGGCCGAACGATAATTGGCTGAATGACGCCACGTGCTGCAATTGAGCCAGCGAGGTCCTGTAAAGCGCCGTGATCGAATTTGACCCGCGGATTGTCGGGGTGAGCTTCGATAGATCCGATCTCTATTTGAGCCAATCCGTCCGTTACGTTGCTTGACCTGGTATCATGCCGCATATCTCCCACAGTGTCGGCCACGGTGGTCAGGGCAACTGGCTCTTCGCGATCCACATCACCCAGCAAGGCACCGAGTCCGCGGCCAAGGGCCGCCCGACGGCGATTAGCATCTGCGCCGGTCATGCTGCTTTCCTTAACGATGGCAATCTTGATATCAGCTCGCGCGCCAATGTCATATAAGCGATAGAACCTGCGCAATGATGATCATAGATCAATGCCGGCAAGCCGTGGCTTGGCGCTTCGGCTAGTCGCACGTTGCGGGGAATAACGGCACTGAACACCAAATCTCCAAGCACGTCCCGAACGTCATCTGAAACCTGTTCACTCAACCTGTTGCGACGATCCACCATGGTGAGCGCAATGCCAACGATACGAAGGGACGGATTGAATCGCTCTTTGACCTGCTCAACAGTTTGCATAAGCTGGCTTAATCCCTCCAGCGCGAAAAATTCACATTGGAGCGGCACCAGAAGCCTGTCGGCGGCAGTGAGAGCATTCAAGGTCAGAAGCCCCAGAGAGGGCGGGCAGTCGACAAAACAGATGTCGTACTCCTGAACCGAAGCCAGGCTCGTTCGCAATCGCTCAACACGTCCGGGTACGCTTACCAGTTCCACTTCGGCACCGGAGAGGTCGACTGTAGCTGGAACAATCTGCAGATTGCTGATTTTGGTTGTAGCTATGCACTCACTCAATGGCACCTCATCAACAAGCAAATCATAGCTGCTTGCGCCGCGGGATGCGCTCGCCAAACCCAGGCCACTCGAAGCATTGCCTTGTGGATCCAGATCAATCAGCAAGGTCCGCCAGCCAGATGCGGCAAATGCCGTTGCCAAGTTTATCGCCGATGTCGTCTTTCCAACGCCGCCTTTCTGATTGGCGACAGCAATCACGATCATCTCAGTGCACCTGTATCGATCATCGTGGTTCTGCCGACAATTATGCCAGCGTTGTCATTGGTGCATGAGTGTTCCACGTGAAACATCGCTCCTTGTTCACCCATCTGAGCAAGCTCTTCAGCAGCGCTTTTACCTTTTGGTAAAAGCCACCAGGTTTCAGGGGTGGCTATGTGGCTAGCCTGTGCAAGCGTATCTGGCAAGGAAGCGAATGCACGCGCGCTGATGATGGCAGCATTCCGACGTGCGAGTGTGCTCAACCGCCCGTGGTGGACCGTCGTATTCTCCAACCCATTTGCGTTCATTGCTTTCTTCAACCAATCTGCCCGCTTTCTCCGTTCCTCGACGAGGGTGAACGGCAAATCTGGACACAAGATCGCGCAGATCATCCCGGGAAACCCTGCACCTGTTCCCAGATCTACCCACTCTCCCGATGTTCCACGTGGAACAAGATCGACAAGCTGTGCGCTATCCAAGATGTGGCGAGACCATAGGAACGGCACAGTTGCAGATGCGATGAGGTTCTGCTGCCCATTCTCCTCGAGCAGCATGCTGGTGAACTTGTGCAGGCGGGCGATCTGTACTGGGGAATAGCGACCTGGGCTCCTGCCCAGCCATGCTAATGACTGCGCCATGTCAGAAGCATCTACTACTGCGCTACCACTCATTGCGGAACCTGCTCCGTCTGTCTCCGGCGAGCATGCACGAGAAGCGCGGCCATTGCTGCGGGTGTAATTCCATTGATGCGTCCTGCCGCCGCAATTGTATCCGGCCGCGCGCGCTCCAACCTCTCGATCATCTCCAGAGAAAGGCCTGGGATGGATGCAAATGGGAAGTCTGCGGGAATGGCTACGTTTTCACCGCGCTTCAGTTCTTTCAATTCGGCATCTTGGCGCAACAAGTACGGTGCGTAGTGCAGATCTTCGAGTGCCTCATCGAAAACATCCTCGGCCGCCTTCCATCCCAAGTATTCTTCAAAGCGGCATCGCCTGCTTTCCTCTTGGCAATCGTGGAGCAACCACTCTCCGAAGGAGCGGCCGCTCTTTCCGCTCCTCGCCGTCGAGGAAATCGCTTGCAATGCGGCGGCGGGCACCGACGCTTGTAGTGCCCGCTGCGTGGAAGCACGGTCAGACTGGCGTCGTCTGAACCAATCCTTCCGCTCTTGGCTCACGCAACCGTACTCGATCGCTATTGACGTCAGTCGAGTGCTTGCATTGCTCGCTCGCAAATGAAGCCTGTATTCCGCCCGGGCGGTGAGCATGCGGTATGGCTCCGTGATGCCGTGAAGAGTCAGATCATCGATCATTACGGCGATATAGGAATTGCTTCTATCAATGGCCGGCGCGCCCACCTCCACTGTTGCACTCGCCGCGCACAGTCCAGCGACCAAGCCCTGCGCCGCAGCTTCTTCATAGCCGGTCGTGCCATTGATTTGTCCCGCGCAGAACAGCCCACGAAGGTCCTTTGCTTCTAATGAGCGGTTCAGTGCCCGAGGATCGATGTGGTCATATTCGACTGCATATCCTGGTTCGACAATGACAGCGTTTTCAAGACCTTCAATTGTATTCAGAAAACGAGCCTGCACCTCGATTGGCAGCGATGTGCTTATCCCATTCGGATAAATAAGATGAGACCCCATTCCTTCTGGCTCGAGAAAGATCTGATGTCCCGTGCGATCAGCAAATCGGCTTACCTTGTCTTCGATAGAAGGACAGTAACGCGGTCCCAGCGCATTGATGGCGCCGCTGAATAGCGGCGAACGATCTTTGGATGCGCGGATAAGATCATGGGTTCGTTCGTTCGTTCTGGTGATCGCGCAGAACATCTGCGGATTACAACGTTGTGTCGTCAACGGCGACATGGTCCAATCAGAAATATCAGACGGTTGTCTTGGCAGACTCTGCCATGCAATCGTCCGGCCATCCAGACGCGGCGGAGTCCCTGTCTTGAGACGTGCAAGCGGGAGACCGATTGCTCGCAGCTGTTTTGCCAGTTGGCTCGCGGCCTGTTCGCCGACCCGACCACCGCTGAAGGTTTCTTCGCCCCTGAACATGCGTCCGCCGAGGAAGGTCCCGGTGCAAAGAACCACGGCCCGACTGTCAATGCGGGTACCATCTGCCAGAACGACCCCGGCGACTGCCCCCTGCGAAATAATCAATTCTGATACTTCGCCGGAAAGCTGGTCCAGATTTGGCTGTGCGCGTAGCATGCCCCGGATGGAGCGACTGAACAGAACGCGATCCGCCTGTACCCTTGGACCGTGTACAGCACTGCCCTTGGAGCGGTTAAGCATCCGGTAGTGAATCGCTGCAGCATCGGCTGCCCGGCCAATCAGGCCGTCAAAAGCATCGACTTCGCGAACAAGATGCCCTTTGCCCAGCCCGCCTATTGCTGGATTGCACGACATGGCCCCGGTTTTACGAGAGTCAAAGCTGATGAGGCAGGTTCGCACTCCCATCCGAGCAGCCGCACCAGCGGCTTCGCAGCCTGCATGGCCATCGCCTACTACAATAACGTCATAAGTTTGCATGCGCGGCGTCTACCCCAAGCAGGCCGCACAAGCAAAGATGTTCCACGTGGAACATTATTTGCCAATGCAGAAATTGCCAAAGAGCGCGTCGAGCATGTCTTCTGTCGAGACGTTGCCGAGCAGTCTGTCCAACTCCACTCGCGCCCTTCGCAGAAATTCAGCCAGGATCAACAGGTCCGCCGACCGATTGCCGAGCATCTCATGCGCGGCAATGACTTCCTGGCTGCTTGCATGAAGAGCGGTTCGTTGAAATCGGCTTAGCGCAATTTGCCCCGGCTTCGGCATGGCAGCTGCCGCAACGATTCTTAACGCTTCGCGCAGTTCGCGTACACCGGCAAGCGTGACAGCGGAGACGCTAAAATCGGGAGCCTTCTTCGCAAAATTATCCAGGTCGGACTTTGCACCAATTTCCCAAGCCTCTGCAGGTCCCTCACCTTCTGCACCCAGCCACAAGACGAGATCCGCTTTGACAACCTCGTTATACGCCCTTTCAATCCCGACGAGTTCTACGGCATCTGTTGTATCATCGCGCAATCCGGCCGTATCGATGAAAAGAAACGGAACACCGTCTATTGCAACGGGTCTTTGCAGAACATCGCGAGTGGTCCCGGCAACCGGCGTGATTATCGCCGCATCCTCCTGCACCAATGCATTGAACAGGCTGCTTTTTCCGCTGTTCGGCGGCCCAGCCAGGACGACCCGAAACCCTTCCTTCAAGGTTTCTGTCTGCGGCCCGTTCAGCCATTCCTGCAGCCGGTTGCTCATCACCTCCAGGCGAGCGGCGAAATCGAGTGGCATCTGCTCTGCGTCTTCCTCGTCTGAAAAATCCAGCACAGCTTCGACTTCAGCCGAGAGCTGGAGCAGATCTTTACGCCATTGCGTCACCATCCGCGAAAATAAGCCGCCAGCCATGGCTTGCGCGTTCAACCTTTGAAGTTCCGTTTCCGCCGCCAGCAGATCGGCCAAGCCTTCTGCTTGTGCCAAATCCAGCTTGCCATTGGCAAAGGCGCGCCGGGTAAACTCCCCCGCTTCGGCATGGCGGACCGCCGGGATCTTGCCGAGGGCCTGTTCTACTGCTCGAACCACGGCCCGACCGCCGTGGACGTGTAACTCTGCGCAATCTTCACCTGTCGCGCTAGCCGGGCCCGGCATGTAGAGCACCATCCCTGTATCGAGCACATCCCCTGCTTCAGAACGCAAATCGGCCAGCACGGCTCTACGCGGCGGCGGGACACGTCCGGCGATCGTCTGCAGCAGCTGCGATGCGGCAGGACCGCTGATGCGAATGACTGCAATCGCGGCAGGCGGGCTGCCGCTGGACACGGCAAAGATCGTTTCGGGCAGGTTCTGCATTGGCGGTTGTTTATTGCGAAGCGTCGGCAGCGCTCTACGACAATCGATCAGTCTTTCTTGGCCCGCGACCCGCCAAACGCTGCGCTGGCGCCGCTTTCCATCAATTGACGAAACATGGTCAGTCCCATCTCACCCATTGGCGCAAACTGCTTCACCATGTCCTGAAGCTGTTCGACACTGCCAGCACCCTTCATCGTCTTCACCAGAGTGTCGACATATACTTCATTGGCTCGCGTAACGTCAGGCAAGCCGAGGAAGCGCCGCGCTTCTTCAGGTGTGCAATCGACTTCGAAATTCATCTTCATAACCGCGCACCTTTTGTTGTCCTGGCACAAGCTGTCACAGCCGCTTTGCAATGTCTACCGTGGCGGTCTAATGATTTTTCAAAGCTGTATCGAAGAAGAGGCCCCAAAATGAAACTGACGACTGACATCCCCACACTCGACAAGCAATCCAGCTTCGGGGCCTATGTGTCGCGGCCGAAGGGCACGCCCAAAGCTGCCATCCTCGTCATTCAGGAAGTTTTTGGCGTCAATGATGGTATTCGCAAGAAATGCGATGATTGGGCGGAAAAGGGGTATCTGGCGGTTGCGCCTGATCTGTTCTGGAGGCTGGAGCCCGGCGTAGAGCTAAATTGGGATGACCAGGCACTGCGTGAAAAAGCGTTCGACCTCATGAACCGTAACGATCCTGACAAGAACATTCTCGATATCGAAGCCACGATTCACTGGATCAGGGGTGAATGCAAAATCGCAAAGGTCGGCGCAGTCGGTTTCTGCCTTGGCGGCAAGCTTGCATATATGACCGCAACACGCACCGACATTGATGCCACGGTAGGCTACTATGGCGTGCAGATCGACGAAATGCTGGACGAGCAGCACGCCATCTCCCGGCCTCTCATGCTGCATATCCCGACCGCCGACCAGTTTGTCCCTGCTCAGGCACAGGCAAGGATGCATGAAGGCCTGGAGGACAATGCCAAGGTGACGTTACTTGATTACCAAGGCCTCGGTCATGGCTTTGCAACCGAGGACGGTACAAGGCGTGATGAGGAAGCCGCGACGCTGGCGGATCGGCGTACGGCAGAATTCTTCACGCAGCATCTTGGCTGACAACTAGCATGCTGAACCATGCGAACTGGCGCGATTCGGCCAATCTCATCACGCGGTTTGCTGTTCCGCTCGTGCTTCTGGTGCTCGCCGGCATCTGTGCGTTCTGGCAACCGGCGCGCTGGGCGTTGCTGATCCTCGTGCCGCTGCTCGTCGTAGCAATGTTCGATTTCGCACAGGATCGGCACAGCCTGCGCCGCAACTATCCCCTGTTGGCGCGATTTCGCTGGCTTATGGAGGATCTGCGCCCTTATCTGCGCAGTTATATCGTCGAAGGAGATCTGGAAGGGCGTCCATTCAGCCATGACGAGCGCGCGCTGGTTTACGCTCGTGCCAAAGGGCAGCTTGATTCCCACCCCTTCGGCACCGAGCTCGACGTTTATTCAGAGGAATATGAGTGGCTGAGCCATTCCATTGTTCCAAACTCCAACGCACCTGAACAATGGCGCGTGCCGGTTGGCAGCGGCCAGTGCAGCAAGCCCTACGAAGCCTCCTTACTCAACATCTCGGCAATGAGCTTCGGATCGCTTTCCGCCAATGCCATCATGGCTCTTAACAAGGGGGCGGCGGCGGGTGGTTTCTACCATGACACCGGAGAAGGTGGTCTGTCACGGTATCACCGCAGCTTTGGTGGCGATCTAGTCTGGGAAATAGGCAGTGGCTACTTCGGTTGCCGGACCACGGAAGGCCGGTTTGATGCTGCGCAATTTGCCGAAACGGCGCAGAATCCGCAGGTCAAAATGGTGGAAATCAAGCTTAGTCAGGGCGCCAAGCCTGGGCACGGCGGTGTGCTTCCCGCGAGCAAGGTGTCGCAGGAGATTGCAACGACGCGTGGCATTGCGATGGGACAGGACTGCGTTTCCCCTGCCGGACATTCAACGTTTTCAACACCCATAGAACTGCTCGAATGGGCAGCTTCGCTGCGCGAATTGAGCGGTGGAAAACCTGTCGGCATCAAGCTGTGTGTTGGTCAGCCACACGAAGTATTCGCATTGGCCAAGGCGATGCTGGAGACCGGCATCAGGCTCGATTTCATTACCGTTGACGGTGCAGAAGGCGGTACGGGTGCAGCACCTGTCGAATTGACCAACCGGGTCGGCATGCCGCTTCGCGAAGGATTGATCATGGTCCGCAACGCCCTGGTGGGTTGCGGGCTCAAAAGCGACACCAGGATTGCGGCGGCAGGAAAGGTTCATTCCGGTGCGCAAATGGCGATGAACCTGGGGTTGGGTGCAGACTGGTGCAATGCTGGCCGGGCGTTCATGTTTGCCTTGGGTTGCGTCCAGTCCATGCGCTGCCATGAGGATACCTGTCCCACCGGTATTGCAACGCAAGACGCAACCCGTCAACGCGGCCTGGTCGTCATGGACAAGGGGGAAAGAGTCGCCCGCTTTCAAAGCCACACCCTGGCAGGTTTGCGTGAAATCGTGATGGCCATGGGATTGGACACACCCTGGGACATCAAGCCGCAGCATATCAGCGAGCGGCTGAATACGGTTCGATCCGATTCAATGGACAGGTTCTATAATTTTCTGGAAAATGAGGAGCTGCTCGAAAACCCCCGCGACACGCAATATGCGCGCTATTGGGCGGCGGCAGACGCTCACAGCTTTCGTGCCGCACAGGCGGCATGATGCCCATTGTATCAAGGGTGATCAACGGGCGCTGATGCAAGGCTATGAAAGCGTAAGCCCTGTCACCAAAAATCATCGCAGATCAGTTGAGCATGGCGTAGTTGAGGATCGCACGCCGGGTGGCTCCATCCATCTGCGCCGGCAGCAGCCCATCAATGCAACTGCGCCGTTCTTCCACAGATTCACTAAGCTGCAGAAGCCGCATCGACCATTGGGGGAATGACCGGGCCATTATCTCGACATTGGCGAGCACACTGACGCCAGCATGTCGGGGATCCTGAATAATGAGGCTCATCAAGGACCGCAACACCGCATTATCCCCCTCCAGCACCTGCAGGAAATTGCGCCCGTTATAAAAAAGCAGTCCGGTAACCTCCCGCTGCGCATTCGCGCTTCGGGATAGAGAGACAATGCTGCGGACGTCCTCGTAGGGCATGTCGGCCGACACTGTACTGATGTAAGTGACCTGCCTCAACACTGCGGACCCTTTGCCGGTTACCTACTGGTTCATTGTAGCAAAGAAATCCTCGTTCGTTTTGGAATCCTTCATCTTGTCGAGCAGGAATTCCATCGCGTCGATCGTGCCCATCTGCATCAGGATCCGGCGCAGCACCCACATCTTGGACAGCTTGTCCTTGTCGACCAGCAGTTCTTCCTTGCGCGTGCCGGATTTCCCGACATCGAGCGCGGGGAAGATGCGCTTGTCGGCAACCTTGCGATCAAGCACGATCTCGGAATTGCCGGTGCCCTTGAACTCCTCAAAGATGACTTCATCCATGCGGCTGCCGGTATCGATCAACGCCGTCGCAATGATGGAAAGCGATCCGCCTTCCTCGATATTGCGCGCTGCGCCGAAGAAACGTTTGGGCCTTTGCAGCGCGTTTGCGTCGACACCGCCGGTCAGCACCTTGCCCGAACTGGGCACGACAGTGTTGTAAGCCCGACCAAGCCGGGTGATGGAATCGAGCAGGATGACGACATCGCGCTTGTGCTCGACCAGACGCTTGGCCTTCTCGATGACCATTTCGGCCACCTGGACGTGCCTTGTAGCCGCTTCATCGAAGGTGGAGGAGATCACCTCGCCCTTGACGCTGCGCTGCATGTCAGTGACTTCCTCGGGCCGTTCGTCGACAAGCAGGACCAGCAGGAACACTTCGGGATGGTTGTCCGTGATCGCCTTGGCGATGTTCTGCAGCAGGACGGTCTTGCCGGTGCGCGGCGGCGCCACGATGAGCGCACGCTGCCCCTTGCCCTGCGGCGAGATGATGTCGATCACGCGCGCGGACTTGTCCTTGACGGTCGGATCAAGCGTATCGAGCGTGAGTTTCTCATCAGGGTAAAGCGGCGTCAGATTGTCGAAGTTGACCCGGTGGCGCACAACGTCGGGATCATCGAAATTGATTTTCAGCAGCTTCGTCAGCGCAAAGTAGCGTTCCCCGTCCCGAGGTGCCCGGATCTCACCCTCGACAGTATCGCCGGTGCGCAGCCCGAACTTGCGCACCTGATTGGGCGAGACGTAAATATCATCGGGACCGGCAAGATAATTGGCTTCAGGGCTGCGCAGAAAACCAAAGCCATCGGACAGGACTTCGATTGTTCCGATGCCAAGGATTTCCTCGCCATCATCCGCGACTTCCTTGAGAATTGCGAACATCAGATCCTGCCGCCGCAGGGTCGATGCACCTTCGACGCCCATTTCCTCGGCCATCTCGACGAGTTCGGCGGGCTTCTTCTGCTTGAGTTCCTTCAGGTGCATGATGCGGCAACAGTTCCATTGGGTGAACCTGCGCATGTCCATGGCAAGGTTCAAGCTTGGTAGGGCAAGGTGACCGTCGGCAGGACATGGTGGAGTGCCGAACCGGCAGCAGGACGCCGCCTCACCTGTTCAAATAGAACGATCCATCAGGCCCGTCAATGCTGTCGACCTGCTGCTGGCCTGCCGTTCCGCTGTGACACGCAGATCACCCGGCCAGTCAGGCGCGGCCTCAGGGCAGATAGAGTTTGCCGATGATTACAGTGGTGATGATCAGGATGGCAGCAATGCCCGGAACCTCGTTCAACAGACGCAGCTTGCCACCCGACAATGTGGGGCGGCCCTGCGCAAGCTTGCGGCCATAGCCGATCATCCAGCCGTGATATGCCGATAGCAGCAGCACCAGCAGCAATTTGATGTGCAGCCAGCCTGCGCTCCATGCATCGGTGGCAATCGCCAGCGCAATGCCGAAGGCCCACACCAGAACGAGGGCAGGGTTGAGAATGATCTTGCGCAGTTTGGCTTCGCGCTCGACCCAACGGGCAGCTTCGGCCGAGCCTGCTTCTGCCTCCTGATGATAGATGTAATAGCGCGGCAGCATGAACAGCCCCGCCATCCAGAAAATGATGAACACCAGATGGCCGACTTTCAGCCAGGGATACAGCAAAGCAAGTTCCTCATGCATAGTGGTTCAGATAGGGCAGAACGCATCACGATGTAAGACTGTGCTGATACGGTGGTATGCTCCGGCGCGCCGCTTGGCCAGACAGCCGGCACAATTGAGGTCACCATGCGCCACGATCAGGCAGGTCCGCGCCATTGCCGCACAACCGCCAGCATCTGCTCCACATGTGCGATCGGCGTCTCCTTGCCGATGCCGTGGCCAAGATTGAAGACATGCGGACGCTCGGCAAAGCAATCAAGAATGAACTGCGTGCGCGCGACCAGCGCCGGGCCGCCAGCCAGGAGCAGCAAGGGATCGATATTTCCTTGCACCGGCATGTCTGCCGGGAGGTTGCGCGCTGCCCATTGAGGATCGACGGTTTCATCAAGTCCGACGGCATCGATACCGGTCTGGCTGGCATAGGCGACGAGCTTTTCACCCGCGCCCTTGGGGAAACCGATGAACGGGATGTCGGGGCATTGCTCCTTGAAGGCTGCGACAATCCGGGAGGTCGGAGCAACGACCCATCGCTCGAACTCGTCCGGCGCCAGCGAGCCTGACCAGCTGTCGAACAACTGCACAGCTTGTGCACCGGCGCGGACCTGCTCCACCAGATATTGGACCGTGACTGCGCCTATGGCATCAATGATCGCACCAAATGCGTGCGGATCGCTGTAGGCCAGCTGGCGGGTTTCATGCTGGTCGCGGCTGCCTTCGCCGTTCACCATGTAAGTTGCGACCGTCCATGGCGCACCGGCAAAGCCGATCAGCGTGCATTGCGGGTCCAGCTGCTGCCGAACCCTGGCAACTGTCCTGTAGATCGGCTCAAGCCGTTCAGGAACTGCAGCAAGCGTGGCAAGCGCACAATCTGCAAGCCGCGGTGACAGCCGTGGGCCTTCACCGGCAAGGAATTCCAGATCCTGTCCCATGGCATAGGGCACGATCAGAATGTCTGAAAACAGGATCGCTCCGTCCATGGCAAACCGTCGGATCGGCTGCAGGGTAATTTCCGCCGCAGCATCGGCATCATAGACAAGGTTCAGGAACCCGCCCTTGTCGGCGCGCAACGCCCGGTATTCGGGAAGATAGCGCCCCGCCTGACGCATCAGCCAGACTGGGCGCTGGGTCATGTTTGCGCCCTTCAGCGTTTCAAGAAGCAAGCCCGACATGAAACGTGATACTCCACCACAACACTACAACAGGAATATTATTAATAAGGATGATGACAGTTGTTGGTCCTGTGGACATCCCGGTTTGGGATCGATTGCCCGAATTGTCCCCTGATGGCGAGAGCCAATCTGCCTGAGCGACTCTGCAGCGCCAATGAGTCAAAGGAAACTTGTGCGCCTTATGCACAGCCTCGGGTGATCTGCGGCGCGCTGTTGAAAACCTGACGAACAATCTGCGGTCAATGCGGGACTGGTCGTGGCTTGATGCTTGTCCCCGGCTCTGTCCCGTGGTTTATCCCCAGCTGGTACAGCACTCTGCCCTGCCACTCCCATAAGGAGCAGGGCCGGGCACAGCGCTGAAATGAAAGCGATGACGATCAGGCGATGACGATCAGAAGGTCAGCAAGTCTTGCCCGGGCCGCGCGGCTTACGCTCGGTGCGGCGGCTCCCATTCTGCTGTTACTCGCCATCTGGCAGTTGCGTTCAGTGCTGCTGCTGCTGTTGGCCGCCATTCTGGTGGCGGTAATCATCGATGGTCTGGCGCGGTTGCAGGGCCGGGTGCTGCCTGTCTCGCATGGCGTTCGCCTGACCATCGCGGCTCTTGTCCTGGTCGGAACAGGCGGGGCAATTGCCTACATGTTCGGGCATGAGCTGGAACGCCAGATCACGCAATTGCTGGCGCTCCTGCCGGGTGGCATCGCGGATCTGAAGGATCGTCTTGGCGAGGCGCGGGTCAATGCCATCGCCGATCGGCTGTCACCCAGCGGCGCAAGCATTGTCGCCTTGATGCAGGTGATCTTCTCATTGGTGGCGAGTGCCCTGTCCGGCTTGTTTCTTGCCGTTATCGGCGGTGTGTTTCTTGCAACACGGCCTAACACTTACCGGCAGGGTATTATCATGCTGGTGCCTGCGAGGCATGAAGAACGGACCGCACAATTGCTGAATGCGCTGGTTGGCGGCCTGCGCGCGTGGCTGCGCGGCCAGCTTGTCTCCATGGCGTTTGTCGGCACCACGATCTATGCTGGCCTCGTATTGATCGGTGCGCCTTCACCCCTGGCACTGGCGCTGATTGCCGCAATTCTGGGGTTTGTGCCGGTGATCGGCCCATTGCTTGCAGCCATTCCGGCCGTGCTGATCGGGCTGGCGCTTCCGCTCAACGATCTTGTCATGATCGTGCTGCTCTATTTTGTCGTGCAGAACTTCGATGGCAATGTGCTGAACCCGCTGGTCATGCGCCATGTCGTGAAGATCCCGCCGGCGCTGACCATGTTTGCGCTGTTTGCGGTGGGCGTGTTGTTTGGCCCGATAGGTGTGCTGCTGGGTGGGCCGATCACGGTGGTCGTTTTCATCCTTGTGCGACAATTGTGGGTGAGGGACGCACTCGGCAAGCCGATCTCCTGATCAGCGCCTCAGTTTCAATCATTGCGCGCGCACCTTGACCTTGGGCGCTGTCGCACCCCTGCGCATCCGGTTCAGGAACTGGTCGAGCGGCGCAGGCTCAGGTACGGGCCCTGGCGGAACGCCGCCACGCTCCCAGAATTCGGCATAGCTTGGAAACAGCTTGTGAAAATTGCCTTCGGTCCATTCGGTGTCGGGCCACCGCATCTTGTTTTCGCCGATGGGAGGCCGGTTCAGGTCGGTCGCATACCAGTAAAGCGGCAGACGTCGGGCAAAATACCAGCGGCCGTCACTTTGCCGGTAGTCGTCGATGTACATCATCTGCATGATGACCCATTCGTTGCCCGTTTCATGCTCGTTTTTTGAATAGACCACGCCATGTGCATGGCTTTCATCGTCGAACTCGATGATGTGGCCACCGATATGATGGGAGGTCCCGGTAAACGGCGAACGCAGGGTTGCGTCCATGTAGCTGCGCAGTGCTTCACGTCCCGAGGCACCTTTGCCGACCTTCACATCGTCAGGAAAGAGGCTGACCATGGCATCCATGTCCCGCATGTCCAGCGCCAATGCATAACGGGCAGGAAGCTGCCGGATCTCATCGAGCGCTTCCAGACGGGAGATCCTGTGTTCCAGCGATGACATGAAATATCCTTATGTTCGGCGGGTTGTGGTCTCAAGACGGGTATCCGGCATGCGATGGTAACGCATACGGGCTTCACTGCAACGCCTGATCAGGACGCCGTCTTGATCATGATCGTGCCGGATGAGGCGCTATCTTCATGATCTCTCGCGCTGTTCACTTGCCAGCAGGCGGGCAAGATGGCTGTGAGGATCGCGAGCAAGACTGCCAAATTTGCCTTGTTCGACAATCCTTCCATCCTGCAAGGCAATGACGTGGTCGGCGAAATCCATCATTGATGGACGATGCGCGATGGTCAGGATTGTCAACTGCCCACGCAGTCGCTTGATCGCAGCGGCAATCGCCTCCTGGTTTTCCCAATCAAGCGCACTGGTCGCCTCGTCGAGGATCAGGAAAGCGGGCTGCCTCAGCAATGCACGCGCAAGTGCGATGCGCTGGCGTTCTCCGCCTGAAAAGCGAGTACCACGCTCTCCCACGACCGTATCAAGGCCATCGGGCAACGCGGCTACAAAACCCATCGCATTTGCAAGCGTGAGTGCCCGCTCGATATCACCTTGTGTGGCTTGGGGATCGGCAATCCGCAGATTGACCGCCAGTGTGTCGTTAAGCAGGAAGGGATCCTGTGGAACAAAGCCCACGCTCTTGCGCCAAAGGCGGCGATTGCCATCGTCGAGAGGGGTGTCATCTATGAAGATGCGGCCGCCGGTTGGTCGCAACAACCCCATGGCAAGGTCGGCAATAGTGCTTTTGCCGCTGCCCGAAGGACCGATGAGCGCAGTCACCTCGCCGGCAGGCACATCAAGGCAGATGCCGCCAAGCAATGGGGCCGCCGCACCGTCAAATTGCAGCACGACATTTTCGAACCGGATTGCAGACTGCATGGTGGGGGCAGTCACGCCTGGCGCGGGCAGAGTTTCGGCTTCGCGGGTATAGAAACCGATCTGCTGCATGACATTGTCAAAGGCCGGCAGAGCGGTAAAATATTGCTGCAGCGAATCCTGCAATCCGCTGAACCGGGGCGCCACCCGCACGAAGATCAGCAGGAGGACGGCAATCCGCGGCAGGCCAAGCGTGAAAACCGCTGCCGCGACATAGACAAAGATTGCGGCAAAGGCGGCGCTTGCCACTTGGAAGAACAGCGTTCCAAGCGTCGAAATGCTTGCAAAGCCAATCGTCTTTTGCCGCACGACATCCAGATGACGGCGCAGGCGACCGGCATATTCCTCCTCGATGACGAAGGATTTTGCCACCCGGATCCCGGTCAGGAATTCCAGCAAGGTGACATTCTGTTCCTGGAACATGCGTGACAGATCATGGCCGAACCGTGTTGCCTTGCGCCGGACAGGATACAGCAGAAAAAACAGCAATGATCCAACCAGACTTGCAAACAGCGCCATCTCCCAGGCGACCAGTGCGGCAAGAGCAATGTAGATGAGCAGCATGACCATCGTCTGCATCAGGGCGAGAAGGCTCGACGCGGCGGAACGCACGCGATCGATCTCACCCAGCAGAACGTGGTTGATATCCGCCGGGCGGGTGCGCGCCGTCACTTCCCAGCGAGCCATGCCAACGCTTTCAAACAATTGCAGGCGCAACTGGTCGATAGCGCGGTGCATGGTTCGTGCCAGATACAGCGATTTTGCGCGCGCAAGCATCGCCTGCACCGCGATCAGCAGGACAAAGCCCACCAACAGGAGCGGCAGGCTGAGTGTGAGCGTGCCCAGCCAGTCGCCGATCAGCGGCAGCCGCCCCATCTCCGCCGCTCCGCCAGGATCAACTGCGGCCAGCAGAGGAATGAGGATGACCAGCGACAACCCCTCGGTCAGACCCACAAGGATCATCAATGCCAGTGCAATGGCAATTCTGCCGCGGGTGAGTTCCAGCAGAAAGGATGCAAATGCCCGCGTGGTGCCGATCATCGGTCGGCAATTTTCCGCACATGCCGCGCGACCAGATCCACGGTTTCGCCAAGCCGGGCGAGGTCTGCTGGAATGTGAAGGTCACCAATTTGCGCGCGATTGGCAAGGGTTACGCAATTGCGGAACTGTTCGGCGCGTTCCCTGTCGGTGTAGGGCGCAGAGCCGAACCGGATGGAATAGCTGAACCGCATCAATGCCTGAAACCCGGCAGCAGATGCCAGAGGGGCGATGAGCGGCTGATCGCCGCCGCGATGCAGAACGAAGAAATGATCGGCTCCTATCGTGCCTGCATAGAGATCTGGCAGACGGTGCTGCCGCTTGGTGAACCCTTCATAAACCAGCGGCAGGGCTGTTGCCCCGGTAATCGGCACTGCGTTTGCGGATTGCTGGGTCAGCTTGAGTTGCGCAAAAGCGGGAAACATGACCGGCTTGCCGTCCGCTCCGCCGGTAACATTAATGGCGAGCAGATCGTCAGTCACCAGCCGGTATCCTGTCTGGACAAAAGCTGCGGCGGTGGTCGATTTTCCCGCCATCTTGTCTCCCATCAACACCACGCTGCGCCCGTCGATTTCGACAGCGCTGGCGTGAAGCACCAGCAGCTCGCGCTTCTGCAGCAGCCAGGCCATGACGGGGCCAAGGATCGGAAAGGCAAGGAAGCCCCGCGGCGTATCGGGATAAGGCTGCACCTGAATTTCATCCGTGCCGCACACCCGAAATGCTGCGACACCGGGCCAGGCCATGTAAACACCCAGCGGATCGGCATAATCGAACACCACGCCGTCTTCCATCGCCGGCAAAGGGCGGTCCAGATCCGCATAGCGAATGGTTACATCGGGCGCTTCGACAGCATCGATAGCGGTCAGTTCCTCAAGCGGCACATTGCTGGCAATGGTCAGTCCGAATGCCTTGTACCATCGGCTTCCGGGTGCGGGCCCGCCTACGGCTTCATCCTTCATTTCGACTGCCCCACGGTCAATTTGCGGTCAATGTTGTCTGCGGACATTTCCAGCCAAAGCGCAAGCACGGCGGCGCGCCACAGCATGAAGGCATCCATGATCCCGATATTCGCGCCATGGCGTTCCACCCCTGCCCAGATAGCGTCAAGCCGTTTACGATTTGCAAATTCGTCAAGCTTGCGGTTGGCAGGCCCGGTGAGTTCACGCAGCCGGTCCTGATCCTTGAGCAGGCCCTGCTTGAAAGCCAAGGCAAAATCGAACTTGTCCGCCCGTTGCAGCACCGATGGCGGCAGGCGCCCCGCCATAGCCTGTCGCACAATGGCGCGGGTCTGCCCGTCACGCAGCTTGTGATGGGAAGGCAGGGACAGGGTAAGCTCGACCAGATCCCGATCGTAAAATGGCATGGCAGTGTGCACCCCGACCGCCCGGCTGGTGACGGCGAATACCTCCAGCGCCTTTGCCTGCAGCGGCGCGTCGAGCGCCCATTCCTGGAGCATCCGATCGTCGTGATCGCTGCGCCGATGCGGTGCAGGCGGCCAGCTTCGCCCGCCGCCCACCCGTTCAGCCAATGCAGGGGCAAGATCAGGCTGCTGTGCGCCTGCTCCATCCGCGACAGGCAACAGTCTTGCCCCGATACGCTGCACAGGTTTGCGCAGCCTGCCGACATGGGCAAGATAAGGAAGCGCGCTTTGCCAGCGTGGCCGGTGGTGGAGGAGGGCTGCGCCTCGTGCTTCGCGCCACAGCGCCAGCCAGCGGCCCTGCCGTGCAAGCTCGTTCAGCCGGCCAACCCCATAGGACACGATCTCATCACCGCCGTGACCGGACAGGACATGACCAAAGCCTGCCGCCGCAGCGGCTTTCTGCAGGCGGAAGCTTACCGAATGGCCGTAAGACAGATACGGCCCGTCAAGTGCCGCCAGATGATCACCAATATCCATCAAGGGGTCGTGCCCATCGCTGGCAAGATCGTGCACATCGAGATCAAACGCATCACGCAGCGCATCGAGATGCCTGCCGTCGCCCCAGCCTGCGCTTTGGCGGTAAGTCATGCTGAACACCGCAGAGCGGGGGCGCAACAATTGTTGCGCGGACAGCGATGCCAGAATGGCGGAAGAATCAAGCCCACCGCTCAGCAGCAATGCAGTGTCGCCCTCGACATGGCAGCGGGCAACAGATTGGTCGAACAGTTCCCGGAACCTGCTGGCAGCATCCGGCCATTCGACATTCCGGGGAACCGCGCTCATTGACCAATAGCGTTCGGTCCGCTCTCCTTGTGGTGTGACCGACAGCCAGCATCCGGGCGGCAGGCGGGAAATCTCGTTGAAGAAGGTTTCGTCCTTGTTGGTGACCTCATCCTTGATGAAGTCCGCAATCATCGCCTCGTTCATCGTGCAGGAAAACGAACAATGCTGGCGAACCGATCGGCTGCTGTGCGACACGACGATTTCGCCGCCGTCACGGGCAAGAAACAGTGGCGCCACGCCGAAAACATCCCGCGCCAGATAGATTTCGGAGGTCGCCGGATCATGCAAGGCAAAGGCAAAGACACCGCGCAGGCGTTCCGCAAGATCATGACCCCATGCGCGCCAGCCGGCGACGAGAACATCCGCGACCGGAGCATTGCCCGGCAGGCCGAGGGTCGACGCCAGTTCTCTGCCATTGTCGAGCCGGACAGTGCCGCCGATCCGTTCTGTCCCGCGGGCAAGGGTTTCCGGCTCGCTTGCAGATGGGATGATCGACGGCCTGCGTGCCTGCAAGTGGACATCCTGAAACCCCCATCGCGGGTTGCAGATAAAGGGGAAGCTGTCCATCATCCGATCGGGCGAAGATCCGCGATCGGGGTGAACCTGCCGATATCCTCTTCAAACCCGCCAATCAGGACCTGATCATCGTACAACGCCCAGGCATGCGCCTCCACGCGGCCTTGTGCATCCTGCGCGACGCCGACGCGCACCGTGCTGACATCTCCCTGCCGGGCCAGCATGTACTGCACTGCAAGCGCGCGGGTCAGGCAATGTGCCTTGGGGATGATGCGCGACGCATGCTTTACGCCCCAGACGATGACAGGAACGCTGCGGCGCTGCTGCGCAGTATGGCGAAGCAAGATGTGTCTGGAAACCGCGCGGTAGCTGGTCAGCGTCAAGGCGGTTCGGATCACGGCCACAACGATCAGGCTGCGCGCCAGCAGGCCTGCGTGGCGCCGACCCAATGCCGTAATGCGGCGGACCCGATCAATCGGCGATGGTGATGAGCTTCGCTTTGCGGAACGCTTCAAGAAGGGCAATGACATCATCATAGCAATCATCAACTTCCACGGCGTAATTGGCTGCCATCGCGTCGCACAGACCCTGCACGGAATTGCCTTCGCCAATGCTGTCCCAAAGAAAACTCGCCGTGCCGTTCAGCTGGAAATACCGGCTGGTATCGAGATTGAGCAGGGCGCTGCCGGTAGACAGTTCGCAAGCGACGACGTTTTCGCAGGCCGTCACTTTCGTCCTTACCGATAATATGCTCACCAATTCTGCTCCGTATTTGCCAATCTGCTCTACCCAGCAACCAAACTGCCGTCAATCGCGGCGGTGGGCAGCCGTTGCAGAGTGTAGCAGGGTGATACAACCGCTTGTAAACAAAAGGCTGGCGTGATTGCAGCCGCGCCGTTGCAAGCAGAAGTCGCAGTGCGGCAGATCAGCCGTTCAGCAGACGCTGGCGCACCCGTTTTGCCGCATCGTCTGCCTTGAGGAGCAGCCGGGCGCTGGCCAGTATGGCGCGGCCAAGCTGCCGCAACGCTGCGTTCGCTTCGGGCCGGTAGCCATGCGCCCGCATCGTGGGACCGGCAATCGCCTCGATCAGTCCCACCTCCAGTCGGCTAAGCTCGCCGCGCCATTTGTCCACCGAGGCAGTCGTGACGGCGGACCGACTCTTCCTCAGGTGCCGTTCGGTCCAGCTCGTCTTGCCCTCTTGAACGCCGGAGGTGCTGGCGGGGGAGGGGGCGCAGCGTGATCGGGCTACCAGCCCTGATTCATATGGTTCGCCCAGGAACATGCAGATCGCCTGCATCTCGTCCTGCGGTGCCGCGACCAGCGTTTCGTAACGGACCATGCGCATGTCCATCCGCTCTGCAGCATCGGCCCAGCGCCGCGCATAGATGTCGACCCATTCTGCCGCATCGCGCGCCAGCATCACGATCCTTTGCAGCGCTGGCCTCCCGTCAAGTTCCGGCTGCCGATAGCCGGTCTTCAGCTGCGAGGCGCCCGACGCGCGCGGATCGCGAATGGTGAACAGCACTTTGGGGCTGCCGAACCATTGGTCCAGGGTATCAAGATATCGCGTATGCCCCGGCGTCTTTTCACCGACACGCGGCTTGCCCTGCTTTTCGGCAAATACGGCCAGGATGATGCTGAAGATATTGGCGAAGCTGGTGTCGCCGCTTGCCAGGATACGGTCGCGACACCGCCTGACCGGAATATCGAGATCCTTGAAGCGCGGCCAGCGCGTATAATCCTGCCAGAAGCTTTCAAAATCTGGCGGGGCCGCTGCGGTGCCGAAATGTCTCCTGCGATAATGCAGGAAATGCGTTTCAGGGGTGACGCACAGCCGCGAATGGCGGTTGAGCGTGCTGGTCAGCAGGGTCGTGCCCGAACGCCCCGGCCCGACAATGAAGAACGGCTGCTCGACCTGATTGGCAGGAATCGTGGCAGGGAATTTGGCAGTATCGGGGGAGGGGCTGTCGTGCGTCATGCAAAAGTGCCTATGAAATCCGCACCCTGCGTCAATCAAGCGGCGACGATCCGGCTTGCCGACAAGGCGAACAGCGACAGGACGATCATTGCCGGCAGCAATCGTCGTTGCCTGCACTCAACGGCTTGAGGGAAACGGCCAGTTGCGACCGTTTCCCTCACTAGATTCTGCACGATCAGCTTGGCTGCCTCAGCATCCGCGGCACAACACCGCGGGCGATCTGTCAGGCAGCGAGCTTGCGCAGCACGTAATGCAGGATGCCACCGTTGCGGTAATATTCCATCTCATTGGCGGTATCGATCCGGCACTGCGTGACAAAGCTGATCTTCTCACCGGAAGCACGCGCCACTTCGACAAGAACGTCCTGTCCCGGAGTGAGCGTATCAAGCCCCTTGATCGTGAAGCTGTCCTCCGCTGTCAGGCCGAGAGACAGGCGCGTGTCGCCGTTCTTGAACTGCAACGGCAGGACGCCCATGCCGACCAGGTTGGACCGGTGGATGCGCTCGAAGCTTTCAACGATGACTGCGCGAACGCCCAGCAGGATGGTGCCCTTCGCTGCCCAGTCGCGCGATGACCCGGTGCCGTATTCCTTGCCGGCGACCACGACGAGCGGCGTGCCGTCTTCGCGGTGCTTCATCGCAGCATCGTAAATGGCCATGGTTTTACCGCGATAGGAAGTGACTCCGCCTTCGACACCCGGCACCATTTCATTGCGGATGCGAATGTTGGCAAAAGTGCCGCGCATCATCACCTCGTGATTGCCGCGCCGTGACCCGTAGGAGTTGAAATCTGCCCGGTCGACCTGATGGTCGAGCAGGTAGCGGCCCGCCGGGCTGTCGGCCTTGATCGACCCGGCCGGCGAGATGTGATCCGTGGTGACGGAATCGCCAAGGATGGCGAGCGGCCGCGCATCATGAATGTCGGCGATCGGCGCCGGCGTCATGCTCATGCCCTCGAAATAGGGCGGGTTCTGCACATAGGTCGAGCCACTGCGCCACGGGTAGGTGTCCGAACCCGTCACGTCGATCTTCTGCCAGTGCTCATCGCCCTTGTACACATCGGCATAGCGCGCCTGGAACATGTTGCGGTCGATGGAGGCGTTCATCAATTCGCTGACCTCGCGGTTGGATGGCCAGATGTCGCGCAGGAACACATCCTCGCCCATCTTGCCCTTGCCGATCGGCGTCGTGGTGATGTCCTGCGTCACCGTGCCTTTCAAGGCATAGGCAACGACCAGCGGCGGGCTGGCGAGGAAATTGGCGCGCACGTCGGGCGATACCCGGCCTTCGAAATTGCGGTTGCCCGAAAGGACCGAGGCGGCAACAATGTCATTGCCGTTGATCGCAGCGGAGATCGGCTCGGCAAGCGGCCCCGAATTGCCGATGCAGGTCGTGCAGCCATAACCGACAAGATCAAAGCCGATGGCGTCCAGATCGTCCTGCAATCCTGCCTTTTTCAGGTAATCTGTTACCACCTGCGACCCGGGTGCAAGGCTGGTCTTGACCCACGGCTTGGGGGTAAGCCCCTTTTCATGTGCCTTGCGCGCCACCAGCCCGGCAGCAACCATGACGCTTGGGTTGGACGTGTTGGTGCACGACGTGATCGCGGCGATCACGACGTCGCCGTCGCCGATGTCATGGTCCTTGCCATCGACGGCAACACGATCGGGGCCGGTCTTGTTGTAAACCGCGCCAAGATCCTTGTTGAACAGTTCGTCCACCCGATCGAGTGCAACCTTGTCCTGCGGACGTTTCGGCCCCGCAAGCGAGGGCACGACACTGCCCATGTCGAGCGACAGCGTGTCGGTGAACACCGGATCGGGCAGGTCAGGATCGGCCCACAAGCCCTGCTCCTTGCAGTAGGCCTCGACAAGCGCAATTTCGTCCTCTTCACGCCCGGTCAGGCGCAGATAGTCGAGCGTCTTGTCATCAATGCCGAAAAAGCCGCAGGTCGCGCCATATTCGGGCGCCATATTGGCAATGGTCGCCCGGTCGGCCAGCGACAGCGAGGAAAGGCCGGGGCCATAGAACTCGACAAAGCGGCCGACGACTCCCTTCGCCCGCAGCATCTGCACACAGGTGAGCACCAGATCGGTGGCGGTGATGCCTTCTGCCATGCGCCCGGTCAGCTTGAAGCCGACCACTTCGGGGATCAGCATGGAGACAGGCTGGCCCAGCATCGCGGCTTCGGCCTCGATGCCGCCAACGCCCCAGCCCAATACGCCAAGACCGTTGATCATGGTGGTGTGCGAATCGGTGCCGACGCACGTGTCGGGATAGGCGACCGTAGCGCCGCTTTCATCCTTGCTGGTCCACACGCCTCTGCCGATGTGTTCAAGGTTGACCTGATGGCAGATGCCCGTGCCCGGCGGCACGGCACTGAAATTATCGAGGCTTTTTGCGCCCCATTTCAAGAAATCATAACGCTCGGCGTTGCGCTGATATTCCATCTCCACATTGTGTTCGAACGCGCGCGGGTGGCCAAATTCATCCACCATCACCGAGTGGTCGATGACGAGATGGACCGGAACCAGCGGATTGATCTTGGACGTATCGCCGCCCAGTGTCAGGATTGCGTCACGCATCGCGGCAAGATCGACAACGCAGGGCACGCCGGTGAAGTCCTGCATCAGCACGCGTGCCGGGCGATACTGGATCTCCTGACTGGTTACCGGGCTCTTCTGCCAATCGACCAGCGCCTGGATGTCGTCGGTTCCGATGGTAAATCCGCCGTCTTCGAAGCGAAGCAGGTTTTCTAGCAACACCTTCATGGAAAACGGCAGGCGCGATACATCACCCAGTTTCTCTCCGGCTTTTGCCAGCGAATAATAGGCAAATTCGCGTCCACCCACTGTCATCGTCGAGCGGGTACCGAGCGTGTCTTGTCCGACTGCGGTCATGGCGTTGGTCGTCCCTTGATCATAATGTGCATGGCGCGCGTGTGCGCAACTCTTGATCCTTGCGCATACAAACTGCGGTGTTCATCAAATGCGATGGGCAAGATTGGGCGAAACGTCAAGGGATTGGCAGGACCGCCCGATACAGGCATATGGCGTTGCGTCGGCAATTCATCGTCGCGAAAGCTGCGTATGGCTATAATCCTTGCCGCTTATCAAGCGATTCTGGCCACGTTGCGGTCGGGATCTCAGAGCTACCAGAACAGACCGGCGTCGACGAATTCCAGGAGAACAGAATGAATGTGCGTGGTCAGTTGTCCAGCCGGGTTGTTGCAGTCGCGACAACAGGCGTGCTTGCGCTGATGCCGATTTGCGTGGCGTCACCTGTTCTTGCACAAGGCATACGCGCCCCATCCGAGCGTGTCCCGCAGGCTGGCACACCAAGGGATCTCCTGCTGCCTGCTGACCCCCAGTCCGGTGAGCCCCAGTCTGCCGATGTGCAGTCTGCCGATGTGCAGCGGCACAACGCATCGGGAGCGATGCAGGGGTCAGCCGTCACGCGTCAGCCGATGCCGCCATCAACCGCAATGCAGGCCATGCCGGTGGTGCAGGATATCGCGACCGATTTTTTCGAGACGGCGCCCCAATGGGACGAAGCAGCGGCAAAAGCCTTGCTCGCCTTCATCCGGACAGTCGATGCCGAAGGGCTGTTCCCTCGTGATTATCAGCCGATCATGCTCGAGGCGGCAATTGCCTCTGGCGACCGGGCGGCGCTGAACGATACAGCGACCCGCCTGTTTACCTGGGTGGCGCAGGATCTGCGCGATGGACGGACAGAAATGCCTGCTCGCCGCCAGTGGTTCGTTCGCGACCCGGATGCCGAACGCCTGCCGATCAAGCCGCTGCTTGAAGAAGCGTTGGCTTCCGGCGACATTGCCGGCGCGCTGAACTCGCTCAACCCGGTGCATCCCGATTATCGTGCCTTGCGCGACATGTTGGCCAAAACACCCAAGGCGCAGAAGGAAAAACGTGCCAAGATCCTTGCCAACATGGATCGCTGGCGCTGGCTTGGGCAGGACATGGGCCGCAGCTATCTGCTGACCAATGTGCCTGAATACCAGTTGCGCCTGACGGTGAACGACAAGATCGTGCGTTCCTACAAGACGGTGGTGGGAAAGCCCGGCCGCACCGCGACCCCGCAACTCGTCGAGAACGTGCAAGGGGTGATCTTCAACCCGACCTGGACCGTGCCGCAATCCATTGTGGTCGGCGAAGGTCTGGGCGCAAAGCTGCTTGGCAACCCTCGCAATGCAGCAGCGCAAGGGTACAAGGCGTGGAAGACGGAATCGGGTATGACCATGGTGGTGCAGCAGCCCGGCGCAAACAATTCGTTGGGTCTGATGAAGCTCGACATGCCGAACGAGCATGCGATTTTCTTGCATGATACGCCGGCCAAGCATTTCTTTGGACAGGATGACCGGGCGTTGAGCCATGGCTGCATCCGCACCGAACGGGCGCTGGAACTGGCGATGACCCTGGCAATGGCGGTTGGCGGGCTTGAGAAGGACGATGCGGTCGCGATCTCAACCTCCGGCGAATACACCAGGGTACCGCTTCAGAAGGAACTGCCGGTGTACATTACCTATTTCACCATGGCACGTGACATCGACGGCGAGATGCGCAGTTTTAACGATATCTACGGGCGCGATGAGCCGGTGCTGGCCAGCCTGTCTGCGCCCCGCGTTGCAAAAACCGGGCAGCGCGTGACAGAAGAAGCTGTGATCCCGATCGAGGCGCCGGGTGCCTGATTGTCTGCCATCTTCCCAAACCCTTCTGACCAGCCCCTCCTGACCGGCGTTCGCCTGCTGGAGGGGCCTGTGCCAAATAGGCTTGTGCCCTATAAAAGAAGGGACAGGGCAACAGCCAGCCAGTAAGCTGCGCAAGCGTTTTATCAGTATGGTTTGCTCGTGACGTCAGCCAGGTGGCAGCGAAGCTGGCGCGGCTCAGACTGGTGGGCGCGGCATTGTCCCGGCAGGGCCAGCGGCGGGTTCTCCGGCCTGCTGCTCCATCGCCGGCATCTGCGGCACGGACAGGCTGTCGGCAAACAGCAGACGTCCGCCAGACAGGTGCCACAACGCCTCACGAAAATCATCTGGTGCCATGGCAAAGCATCCGTCCGACCTGCCCAGCTTGCCATATTCGGCCACATGCGACGGCTCGGCATACCAGGCGGAATGCATCACGATATACCGGCGCAGCGCTGCATCATTGGTGGAGTCGAGCCCGCCAAGCCGGATCGATGTGCCGTATTTTCCGCTATACCACTCATAAGTGATGTAGGCGCCGCGGCTGGTCGCGTTGGACCCTTCAACATTGGAATAATGGTTGAGCCAGCCATCATGGTCCGGATCGGACCCCTTGCCATGCGCCACAAGAAAGCTGCGCACAGTGCCGTTTTCAAGGTTTGCAAAATGAAACCTCGGCACAGCCGAATGAAGGCCGAAATCCGCTATGCCGGCAATATCGGTCTTCCAGAGAACCGCTGTGTTTCGCTCAACCTGCTGCTTTGCCACTGCGAGCACGGCGCGTTCCTGCGCACTCGACGTCGAGACCTGCGCGAACAATCGTGCAGGGCTTGCGACAGCGGGAAGCAGCATGGCACTGCCAACGCCGACCTTCAGTAAAGACCGGCGCTTGAACGCAGCGGATTTCAAAACAGCATCAGCAGGATCAACCATCATTACACGCATAGCCGCGTGGCGCTGACAAAACGATGAACCATGCCGCCTTCTGTCGGATCAGAGCGCCGGTTCGTCCTGGCTTCTCATTGCGCAGCGGCATGCATGGCCGTCGATTTGCCAGCATCGCTCATGTCTGCTTCAATTTCGGCCGCCTTTGCTTCGACGAGCGCAACGACATGGTCCAGCATGTCCTGCGATTCGACATGATGATCGGTAAGCCCCGACAGATAGACCATGTGCTTGTTGTTGCCGCCACCCGTGATGCCAATGTCGGTTTCGCGCGCCTCGCCCGGGCCGTTCACCACACAACCGAGCACGGAAAGCGACAGCGGCACCTTGATGTGCTGCAACCGTTCCTCCAGTGCCTGCACCGTGCGGATCACGTCAAAGCCCTGCCGCGCGCATGACGGGCAGGAAACAACCCGCACCCCGCGTGTCCGCAGGCCAAGCGCTTTCAGCATTTCAAAGCCTACCCGCACTTCCATCTCCGGCTCTGCCGAAAGGGATACGCGCACGGTGTCACCGATGCCGGCCCACAGCAGATTGCCCATGCCGATGGAGGATTTGACTGTGCCGCCAATGAGGCCGCCTGCCTCTGTTATGCCAAGGTGGAGCGGGCAGTCCACCGCTTCTGCCAAGGCCTGATAGGCTGCGACAGCAAGAAACACATCGCTGGCTTTCACCGCGACCTTGAATTCGTGAAAATCATGATCCTGCAAGAGCTTGATGTGATCAAGCGCGCTTTCCACCAGCGCTTCGGGGCAGGGCTCCCCATATTTTTCCAGCAGATGCTTTTCCAGAGATCCGCCATTGACCCCGATCCTGATGGCACACCCGTTCGCCCTAGCTGCACGCACGACTTCGCTCACGCGTTCGGTGCTGCCGATATTGCCAGGATTGATGCGCAGACACGCAGCGCCCGCGTCCGCCGCTTCCAGAGCCCGCTTGTAATGGAAATGAATGTCAGCAACGAGCGGTACCTGCGCTGCTCGCGCGATTTGCCGGAATGCTGCGGTGCTGTCCGTGTCGGGACAGGACACGCGGATGATGTCGGCGCCAGCTTCCTCGCACCGGCGGATCTGGTCGATCGTTGCCTTTGCATCGGACGTAGGCGTATTGGTCATGGTCTGCACCGTGATCGGCGCGTCGCCGCCCACAGGCGTATTGCCAACCATGATTTGCCGGCTCTTGCGGCGCTCGATCGTGCGCCAGGGTCTGATGGTGGACATGATTGCTCCTATACACGCCCTTCGCCAATGCGGCAAAGGGCCTTTTGCAATCGCCAGAAGCGACGCACAGCCTGGGCCTGCACACACATCCGCCTGTTTTCTCAAGCCAAGGGATCTGCTCATGTCTGCCACCTGTCCGGAACGCGGCGCCGCTTCCTCGCAAGCCTTGCTGTTCGGCCGCGTGCTCGATGGTCAGGGCGGCGGCAGGGCAGTGGACTGGACTGCCGCAAATGACTGGCGTCCCGGCCAAGCTGGCGAGATGCTCTGGCTGCATCTTTGCCGCAGCATGCCGGGGCTTGCCTGCTGGCTTCAGGATGAATTGCTGATCCAGGAACCGACAGCTGAATTGCTGACCAGCAATGACACCAGACCACGCGCATTCCGGGAGGGAAATGCCTTGGTCGCAGTCCTGCGCGGCATCAACTTCAATCCTGGCGCAGAGCCCGAGGACATGATCGCGCTGCAATTATGGTCCGACGGGCGCCGGCTGGTGACTCTCCGCCGCGAACCCTTGCAGACGCCACGCAACACCTTGCAGGATATCGACGCCGGTAACGGACCGGTTGATGCCGGCGCTCTCATCACCTCGATCACCGAACACATGATCGCCCGGATGAACCATTCGATCATTGACATGAACGATCATATCGACTTGCTGGAACAGGCAGATCCCGAAGATGACGCTGGAGCGATGCTCGCCCAAATCGCGAAAATCCGCCGCAATTGTCTTGCTTTGAAGCGGCACATGAGCCCGCAGCACGAAGCCCTGGAGCGGATCAGCCGCGATGCGCCAGCCTGGTTCGAGGATCATGACCGACGCGAAATCGCAGAATCGGTTGATCGCCTGCGCCGATATCTGGACGATATCGATATATCGAAAGAAAGTGCGATCGTGCTCCAGGACGACATCCGCGCTCGCGCAGCGGCACGATCAAACCGCACCAGCTATCTGCTGACCATCGTGGCGGCTATCTTCCTGCCGCTGAGCTTTGTCACTGGTCTTCTGGGGATCAATGTTGGCGGCGTGCCGGGCGCTGGCGATGCCGACGCATTCTGGATCGTCTGTGGCTTGTGTGCAGCAATTCTGTCGGCGCAACTGCTCTTGTTCTGGCGCTGGCACTGGCTGGGATAAGGCGACCGGTCCGACCAGATTGCTGCAAGTGCGGCAAGGACCTACGCCTGCCACGCCTGCTGGTAGCCGACAGCGATCATCTCCAAGATCATGTCAAAAAAAGGCCTTTGCACCTCGGTGGAGGAGCAAAGGCCTTCGGGATCATGTCGTCTGCCGTTTGGACGGGAGGGGGGTCACGGCAGCGACACCATCATAATGCGCACCCTTGGCAACGGTTCCTGCCAAAAAGACTAGAATTCCGCTTTATTTCAGCCGCAAGGGTCCTTTGCTTCTTTTTACAGGTTGGCGGAAGCCTGAGCCGCTGCCAAACCTGGCGCGGATCAGTGCATCAGGTGTGGGCCGTGGACCCGGAGCCTGCCTGTCGGGCGGCTTGCCTACACCTCGTGCCATCATCCGGTTTAACGCTGTGACTTGCGTCGGACCAGACAAACAGGCACCATCATCAGGAACGATCATTGTGCGCCTGCGTTCTTGCGGCGTCTTACATCAAGGAAGGGTTTGCATGTCTCTCGGGGCCAAGGTTGCCGCCAATCTTCCATTTCTTCGTCGTTATGCCCGTGCCTTGTCCGGGTCACAGACCACCGGCGACACTTTCGTGCGTGCCACGCTTGAGGCAATTCTTGCCGACCAGGAGCTGAAAGACAGCCTGGGCGACGGCGGCCGGGTGCCTTTGTATCGCGCTTTCAACAAGATCTGGTCCAGCGCCTATCTCGATGTCAGCGATCAGGATGACAGCGTCGGCGAACATGAGGCAGCGGCCCGCAATCGCCTGTCGCGTGTAACGCCGCTCAACCGGCAGGCATTGCTTCTGACCACGCTTGAAGATTTTTCGGTGGAACAGGCCAGCGAAGTGATGGATCTGCCTGTCGCCGAGGTCGAAAATCTGGTGCAGGAAGCAGTGGCAGAAATCGATCGCGAACAGTCGACGCGGGTGCTCATCATCGAGGATGAGCCGCTCATCTCGATGCAGCTTGAAGACCTGGTCCGCTCGCTCGGTCACGATATCAACGGCACCGCCGCGACGCGGACGCAGGCGCAGGAAATCATTGCGGGCGAGATGCCGGGGCTGGTGCTCGCCGATATCCAGCTTGCGGACGGCAGTTCGGGGCTTGATGCGGTGGAAGACATTCTGGCGATCGATTCGGTGCCGGTGATTTTCATCACTGCCTATCCCGAGCGACTCCTTACCGGCGATCGGCCGGAGCCAACGTATCTTGTTACCAAACCATTTCAGGAATCAACGGTTCGCGCCGCAATCAGCCAGGCGCTGTTCTTTGGAACAAGCCGGCCGATGTCCTGACTTGAGTGCATATGATGTGGCTCGGGTGACGAGCTGACCGCAGGTCTACAGGGCAAGGGACGGGGTTATGCTTGTTAATCCCGTCCCGGTAAGCGATCGCCGCTGACATAAATTTTCACCGGTTTTACAAACCTGCTTAGCGGATCTTCCGGTCGGTCTTGTTTGTCGTGCGTGCCCGCATGGCAAATTCGCTGGGCCTCCTGACCGGGATCAGCATGGTGCAGCGCACTCCGGCCGGCTCGAACACCAGGTCCACCGGATTACGCAATTCATGTGCAACGATCTTTTCGATGAGATCAGTGCCAAACCCACGTCGCCGTTCCTGCACAACGGGTGGCCCGCCTTCTTCGCGCCAGCGGATCCGCACAAGATCGTGCGACACAAGATCCCAGTGCACGTAAACCTTGCCGGAATTGACGCTGAGCGCTCCGTATTTTGCGGCATTGGTAGCAAGTTCGTGAACCGCAAGCCCCAGCGACAAGGCATCGTTGGGGGCAAGATCGACATCCGGCCCGGCAAGGTCAAGATGGGAGCCATGCTGCATGGCATAAGGTGCCATCTCAACTTCCAGCACGGCACGCACGGGAGTGGCGCCCCATTCGGACTGGGTCAGCAAATCATGCGTCGCAGAGAGTGCTCTTATGCGTCCGTCCAGTGAACGGGCGTAATCTTCGATGGTTTCGGCACGCCGCCGGGTGAGGGAGATGATGGACAGAACATTGGCCAGCGTGTTCTTGACCCGATGGTTCAGCTCGCGGGTGAGCAGCGTGCGGATAGCGGCCTGCTCTTCAAGCCAGATGATGGCCCGGCGCGCTTCTGCTGCCTGACGCGTCAGCAAGGATGCAATCGCCAGCGCCAGAGAAGCGACGATAAGTCCGGCCAGCAGGACCATGGCGGCCAATGGGCTCAACCCCCTGGCGCGCAGCGGCTGTACCTCGAGGATCCACTGCCGATTGGCCACGTTGATTGTGCGGGTGACCGCCTCGTCCGTGATCGCTGCGCCCGGCGCTGCGCGCGAAGTCAGCGCAGCGAGCAGGTTCTGGGGTGCAACGGCCTGATCGTAAAGCCGGATCGCTGCACCATTTGACACTTCGCCATCCAGAGCGGATGTGAGAAAATCCCGGGCATTGAACGGGCTGAACACGAAACCCTTGAGAAAGCGCGTGTCGCGGCTGCCCTTTTGCCTGAATACGGGCATGTAGATGAGAAAGCCTGCCTCGTCGCTTCCGGCCGTTTCCTGAACCAGCGAAACGCGTCCAGTGGCGGTAGGCCGCGCGCTCTGTTCAGCCTCCAGCATGGCGTACCGGCGTTTTTGTTCCGAAAACATGTTGTAGCCAATCGCACGACGGTTGCGCTCGGTCATCGGCTGCAGCGTGATTATGGGAACGGCATAGGCATGATCGTCGCGGGGTGGCGGATACACTGAAAATTCGCCAAAATCGTCAGCGCTCATTCTGGCTTCCAGCTCGGGAATATCAGTTACGTCGGTTCGTTCCGCCCAGCCAATTCCTTCCGCTCCGCGAAAATTGGCGTCCAGCCGCAACTGCCCGATGAAAGCCTGGAACAGCTGTGCCTTGACTTCATCCTGCATGGAAAACAGCGCCGCGCCAGCACGCAGATATGCCGAATGGGCGTTGGCGCGGCGTTCAAGAGCGGCCGCTGCAGCAATTGTTTTCTGCTCCAGACTGGTGCGTCGGGTTTGCGCCTCGGTGTGTTCTATTGCCCATACGCCAAGAGCTGTCACGGCGATGATCGCGAGAAAAATAGCGATGGGGAGCGCCCGGGGATATTGTGCGAACCAGCGCAGCGCACCGCCAATCTGCGGAGGCTCCCGCATGGATGTCAAAGCAGCGGATACCGGGGGCGCAGATCCGGGCGGCGTGGCTATGGATCTTGGTGCCGGGACCGAAGGCGACGGTGCAGATGATGCCGAAGCCTTGTCGATGGGACGCTCCTCCATGATGCTGCAAGTATCTTTCTAAACTGGTATATATGTTTCTGGGTGGATGTGCGGCGTTGACCAAAGCTCTGCAGCCGCGAAGAATAACGCTGCTTCAGCCGCCGGCTGAATGATCGTATGACGCTGGATGTCCGGTCCTAGAGACGGTACGCTGGCTGGTCGATCGAATGAATAATGACATGCAGCGGGAACCGGCCAGCGTTGCTTTCGTTCCCTCTGACAAGAGCAGACGTCAATCCTGGCTGGACGCTTTCCTGGTGTTGGTCGACGATTGCGAAATGTCAGTTAATGGATTCGATCAGCTGGTTTTTTCCACGCGAGGCAGAATGACAGGTGATATGAAAACCGGAGCAGGGAAGGTGGGACGCACGATGAAGTCATCTGTTGCAAAACAACCGGCCTGGGCGACAGGCTTGCGGCATCTGTACGACTCTGTGGTGGAAGAGCCGCTCCCCAACAGTTTCGATGATCTGCTTTCTAAACTGGATGCTCAGGACTGATGGCGAAATCTGCAGGGGCCCTCGCGGGCAAGGCGGGCGGTTCGGCAAAAAGCGAACCGATGGCTGTAAAATCGACGGCTGGCAAAGCCGATCGCGCGCAATCTTCCGATCAAGCTGGTGGCACCCGTCGGCAACGTGAGTTCAAGCAGGAACTGACGGCCGTGATCCCGCATCTTCGTGCTTTCGCGCGTGGCCTGTGCGGGCGGCCTGACGTGGCTGACGATCTGGTGCAGGAAGCTTTGATGAAGGCCTGGGCGGCTCAGGAACGGTTTGAGCCTGGCACATCTATGCGCGCCTGGACTTTTGTCATTCTGCGCAACGCCTATCTCACCGACATGCGCCGGAACCGCTTCCGTGCCGATTACGATGAGACAGTCGCCGAGCGGATCCTGACAGCGCCGGCCGGACAGGAAGGGCCGTTGCATCTGTCCGATATGCATCGGGCCTTGCTGACCTTGCCGCCCGAACGTCGCGAGGCACTGCTGCTCGTGGGAGCAGGTGGTTTCAGTTATGAAGAGGCCGCGGAAATCTGCGATTGTGCGGTTGGCACGATCAAGAGCAGAGTGGGACGCGCGCGTGCTGCGCTCAACGTCATGCTCGATGATGGCACGGTCCCGCAGCGGGCAATCGGCGATGCAACCGCGCATGCAGCGATCATGGGGCAGCTGGACGACATGGCGAGCCCGCAAGGCAACATGGATCGCTGACAACTAGCCTTTAATGCTTTAGCTCGGCTAGATGGCAGGTGGCGTTCGAAGTGGCGCCATTCTTCACCAGGCTTGTTTTCAGTGGCAGATGCGTCGCTGTTCGTGCAGTGAATGATCCATGAACGATCGCGATCTGCCTCACAGCCGGCACACAGCAGGATCAGGCCCAGGCGGTCGCCCGTTGCGCGATTTGAGGCGCTTGCTGTCTACCCTGCTTCTGATGGTGGGGGTAGCGCTGTTTCTGGCTCTGCCGTTCGTCCTGTCGCTGGGAGCTGTGGTTTTCCTGCCATTGGTCACGGCCATCATCCTGACGATCATTCTGTCGCCGCTGGCCGACTGGCTGGCAAGATCAGGCATGCCCAATATAATGGCATCTTTTCTCGCCATGGCAATCTTCATCGCCGTTGTGGTGATCGCTCTTGCCACGGTTCTGCAACCCGCGATCGTCCTCATTGATCAGGTGCCGGAAATGATCCGGTCCATCAGCGAGACTTCCACCGCTCTTCAGGCGCAGATCGGCTGGCTGCACGACCTTAATCGACAGCTTCAGGATCTGGGCGGCGGAGGCGGCACTGAAGTGGTGGTCGCATCCCCCTCGATGATCGAACGGGTGGCACTTGCCACTCCTACTCTCTTTGTCGAAACGCTGCTGACGCTGCTGATGGCATTTTTCATGATCGAGGCGCGGGTACGCATGCGTCGCCGGCTGTTGCTGGACCGGTCCGAGTTTGGTGGCAGTGTCAAGGCGGCACGGGCAATCCGCGCGGTGCAGGACCGGGTTGCCTCCTACATATTGACCGTCGGCCTCATCAATCTGGGTGTAGGCGTGGTCGCTGCCTTGGGCGCATGGGCGCTGGGTATGGAGGCGCCCATCATGTGGGGCGGGCTCGCCGCTTTGCTGAATTTCCTGCCATATCTGGGTCCCCTTGCGATGACGGCGATCCTCGTTCTGTTCGGCCTGGGCAGTGCCGAAACCATTCTGGTCGGGCTTCTCCCTGCCAGCGCATATCTGACGCTGCATGCAGTGGAGGCAAATGTGGTCACGCCGGCGATCCTGGGCGCGCGCTTTACCATCAACCCGGTGCTGATCCTCATTGCGATCAGCTATTTCACCTGGATCTGGGGCGCATTTGGAGCTTTGCTGTCAGTGCCGATCCTCATTACCCTTGTTGCATTGCTGCAACATCTGGGCCGACCCAACGTAATCGGCTTCCTGTTTGGAGAGCCGCTGTTCCTGCCAGCACGCGAGCAGGAGCCAATCGCGCAACAGGCAGTGGCGCAGCAGGCAGCAATTTAGATGTTCTGGCCAACGGTCAACGGGCCGGAACATTGTCCGGCCCGTATTGCAGCAGGTTCTTTGTCAGGAAGCTGTGCCTGATCAGCCAGGATAGCTCCATGTCGAGCCGCGCTGATAATTTTCATCAGCAAAATCCCAGTTCATGTGCTCAGTCGACACCTTCTTCAGATAATCGGGCCGCACGTTCTTGTAATCGAGATAATAGGCGTGCTCCCAAACGTCGAGCGTCAGGACCGGGTTCTTGTCACCGATGGCGAGCGTGCCGGCATCATGCGTTTCCTCGATCGACAGCTTGCCGTCCTTGTCCGCCGCCAGCCAGACCCAGCCGGAGGCGAAATGCCCCGCACCTGCTGCCTGCAGCTTCTCCAGCATTGCATCGTGCGAACCGAACGCCGCATCGATAGCCTTGGCGAGCTCTCCTGAAGGCGCGGTGTTCTGAGGCGACATGCAGTGCCAGTAAAACCCATGGTTCCAGCTTTGCGCCGAATTGTTGAACAACCCCTGATCGCCCTTCTTGTCCGCATGGGCGATGATCGTCTCGAGCGCTGCATTGTCAAGATCGGTCCCGGCAATCGCCGCATTGGTCTTGTCGACATAAGCCTTGTGATGCTTGCCGTGATGCGTGTTGAGCGTTTCGGCTGACAGGGCAGGGCTCAGCGCATCGGCGGCATAGGGAAGATCGGGAAACTTGATGGACATGCTGTTCTCCTAGAAATGCGTGGTGTCGAGCGGCGCAATGCGCTGTTCGACAGCCTGTTGGCAAGCGCGCTTGTGCTGGCGATCAGTCCGACCGGGGCTGATCCGGTGGTCAGAAATCCGGCGCGCCATATCTGAACAACCCGCGAGGCTGTGCGAAGTTGCATTGCAATTCACTCGCAACTAATCGATCAGCCCGGAAGTCCTGCGGCCAATGGTGGCGGCCACCGCGACATTCATTGTGACATTGGCAAGCGTGCGCATCAGGTCGGGAATGACTTCTACGGCCACCAGCAGCGCCAAGGGGGCGATTGGCACTCCCATTGCCAGCGCGATCGGGCCAATGGCTGCGACAAAGCTGATGGCGCCGGGCAGCGAGACAGACCCAAGCGTTGTCAGCATGGCAACGGCTATACCCACCGTCATCACGGCAGGCGTAAGCGGCACATTGGCAAGCGCGGCAACATAGATCACGACCGCCAGGTTCATGGCAGGGCCGGTGCTGCGGAATATCGCCACCGCCATTGGCAGTACGAATTCGCAGTCACGCTCACGCACGCCAAGGTTCTGCGCAGCGCCAAGCATCGGCGGCAGGCTGGCAAGCGAGCTTTGCGTCGACAGAGCGACGGTCTGGGCCGGCAACATCGCCTTGGCAAACCGCAGCAAGTCCAGACGCGCGCCGAACACCGCAAGAACATAGGCCGCTGCCAGTATGGCGGTGCCGATCGCCAGCAGCATGGCAACATAATGCGCCACCAGCCCCAGTGCGGCAATGCCGGTGCGGGCGCCAAGCGCGGCGCCAAGCGCAAAGACTCCGATCGGCGCCAGTCTGAGCACCCAGCCAATCATCACCAGCATCACATTGGCGAGCGCGGCGAAGAACCCGGCAAGCAGGTCGCGCTGTGCCGGGACCAGCCGTGTCATCGCAAGAGCAAAGATCGCAAAGAAAAGGACTAGCGGCAGCATCGCGGTCTGGGCTGCGGCGTTGATGACATTGGTGGGAACAAGCGAGCCGAACAGTTCAGCAAGCGTTGGCACAGGACCGGGGTCGAGCGCGCCCATTTGCTCGGCCAACCCGGCAGCAGCGGCGGCAGGGATGGGAAAGGCTGTCAGCAGTGCCGGCGTGGCAAAGGCTGCCAGCAACGTGCCACCCAGCAGCAGCAGCAAGAAGGTGCCAAGCGTCAAAAGCGCCTTGCGTCCGCCACCGGCAGCCCTGGCCATCTGAAGCACGCCGCCAACCAGCAGCGCCGCGACCAGCGGGACAATCGTCGCCTGCAACGCATTGAGCCATAAGGTGCCGACCGGCTCCAGCACGGCGAGCACGCCTGCTCCCCTGTCGCTGCCTGTCAGTATCAGTCCGGTCAGCACTCCTCCCAGCAATCCCAGCATGGTCAGGGCCGCGGGCATCCGGATCTCGGGCATGGTCGATGCGTCCCGTGCCGCCCCGGACGGACTTGCGGTTTTGTCGCGAATGGTGTGCAATCCTGTTTTGCGGTCGTTCAGCTATCGGCATGACATGCAGCAGACGGCTGTGCCATGCAATTTGTTCGCGACAACAGGGGATCATCGGCTTGGGACGCAGATATTTTGGAACCGACGGCATTCGCGGCCGCGTCAATGAAGGCACCATCACGGCCAGCATGGCAATGCGGGTCGGACAGGCGGCGGGAACGCACTTCCTGCGCGGCACGCACAAGCACCGGGTGGTCATCGGCAAGGACACCCGGCTTTCAGGCTACATGATGGAAAGCGCCATGGTGGCGGGCTTTACCAGCGTTGGCATGGATGTGGTGCTGCTTGGCCCCATGCCCACGCCGGCGGTTGCGATGCTTGCCAAGTCCATGCGGGCCGACCTTGGCGTGATGATCTCGGCCAGCCACAATCAATATGAGGATAATGGCATCAAGCTGTTCGGCCCTGATGGGTTCAAGCTGTCTGACCGGGACGAACTCGCGATTGAAACCCTGCTCGACCAGGAGCCCGCTCTTGCTCCTGCGACCGATGTCGGCCGCGCCCGCCGGATCGAAGATGCGCGCGGTCGCTACATCCACGCAGTCAAGGCATCATTGTCCGATTCGATCAGGCTGGACGGATTGAAGATCGTGGTCGACTGCGCAAATGGCGCTGCCTATGACGTCGCGCCGGCTGCATTGTGGGAATTGGGCGCCGAGGTAATCGAACTTGGTGTGTCGCCGGACGGGTTCAACATCAACCGGAATGTCGGCTCCACCGCGCTCGACAGCATCAGGGCAGAGGTGCTGGCGCAAGGGGCCGATATCGGCATTGCGCTGGACGGGGATGCGGACCGGCTGATCGTCGTGGATGAGCAGGGCAACACAGTGGACGGCGACCAGATCATGGGGCTGATCGCCCGCGACTGGCACCGGCAGAACCGACTGCACGGTGGCGGCGTGGTGGCCACGGTCATGAGCAATCTGGGGCTGGAACGGTTTCTTGCGACCGAGGGCCTGTCGCTGATCCGCACGGCAGTCGGAGACCGTCATGTCCTGGAAGCAATGCGCGCTTCGGGTTGCAATGTCGGCGGCGAACAGTCGGGTCACATGATCCTGCTCGATCACGCCACCACCGGCGACGGGACAGTAGCGGCGTTGCAGGTGCTCGCCGCATTGGTCCGCTCGGGCCGTCCGGCAAGCGAGGTGCTCCACCTGTTCGACCCGGCACCGCAACTGCTCAGGAGTGTGCGGCATGCAGGCAATCTTCCGCTCGAAGCGGCATCGGTCAAAGCGGCAATTGCCGATGGTGAAGCCATGCTGGCAGGCAAGGGCCGGCTGGTTATCCGTCGCTCAGGCACCGAACCGCTCATCCGTGTCATGGCAGAAGGCGATGATGCGCAGACGGTGCAGCAGGTCGTCGATGCGATTTGTGACGCAGTGGCGCAGGCTGCATGACTCCGGCACTGGCTGCGCAGCGCAGCAGACCGCCGCGCGTTCTGTCGATTGCCGGGTCCGACAGTTCAGGCGGAGCGGGCGTTCAGGCTGACATCAAGACCATCACCATGATGGGCGGCTATGCCATGACCGCAATCACCGCACTTACGGCGCAGAACACGGCCGGCGTTCAGGCACTATGCACGATGACGCCTGATTTCGTGGTCCAGCAGGCGCAAAGCTGCATCGAAGACATCGGGGTGGATGCCATAAAGATCGGCATGCTGGGCTCAGGCGGTATTGCACATGCCGTCGCTGACCTGCTGCAAGATCTGCGCGCCACCTCGAATGTTCCCATCGTATTCGACCCTGTGATGATCGCGACCAGCGGGGCTGCGCTGGCGCAGGAGGATTCGATTGCGGCCTTTGGCAGGTTGATGGCGCTTGCCACATTGTCCACGCCCAATGTCGCCGAACTCGCCACCCTGGGCGGAGCACAGGCGCTTCTTCAAACCGGCACTGTTTTCCTGGCCAAAGGCGGCGATGCTGCCGGCGATGTCATCACTGACATCCTCCATCGCCCCGGCAAGCCACAACGAAAATGGGAGGGGTCACGCATCGGCGGTGATGCGATGCACGGCACCGGCTGTACGCTGGGCAGTGCGATTGCCACTGCCCTTGCGCTTGGCCTCGAACTTGAAGACGCGATCGCCAGCGCACGTGACTTTGTCAGAAGAGCCATAGTTGCAGCGCCTGCCTATGGCACCGGCAGCCGACCGCTCGGTCATGCTGCGGCACATTCGGTCAGCCCGGATGCTTCGGATAGATCTGGTAAAACTTGTTGATACGCTCCCACGCCTGTTCTGCCGTTTCCACGACACGGAACAGCGACAGGTCTTCCTGAGAAATGACACCCTCCTCGGCCAAGGCCTGGAAATTGATCACCCGGTTCCAGAATTGCTCGCCGAACAGCAGGATAGGAATAGGCTTCATCTTGCCCGTCTGGATAAGCGTCAGAAGCTCGAAAAATTCGTCCAGCGTTCCAAAACCGCCCGGAAACACCGCCACCGCCCGTGCGCGCAGCAGGAAGTGCATCTTTCGCAATGCGAAATAATGAAACTGAAATGAAAAGCGTGGCGTGACATATTCGTTCGGCGCCTGCTCGTGCGGCAGGACGATATTGAGTCCGATTGATTCGGCGCCTGCCTCGTGCGCGCCGCGATTGGCTGCCTCCATGATGGAGGGGCCGCCGCCCGACGTGACAACGAACTGGCGCTTCCCATCCTCGACGATTGCCGCTTCGCCGGCAAGAAATGCCAGCCGACGCGCTTCCTCGTAATAGCGCGACTTGGCAATGAGGCGTGCCACGGTCTCGTCTGACAGCGGCTCTGCTTCGTCGGCTGCACGCCCGGCTCCTTCCTGCAGCAATTTGGCCTCTTCGGGCGAGGGGATGCGCGCTGATCCGTAGATGACCAGCGTCGAGCCGACATTCCCTTCGTCGAGCAGCGTTTCAGCTTTCAACAGTTCAAGCTGGAAACGGACCGGACGCAAATCCTCGCCCAGCAGGAAATCCGTGTCCTGAAACGCCAGCCGATAAGCGGGATGTCGGGTCTGTTCGGTGTCCTGCGGCGCAGCTTCGGAAAAAGCGGCTTCCTGTTCTGCCTTGAAGAACTTGCGCGGGGTCAGCGAGCGGTCGGGCTGTTGCGGCTTGCCGTGTGGACCGGGAATGCCGGGTTTCTTTGGCGGCTGCGTGCGTTGGGACATGCGGTTCCTGTCATTGTGTGCAGCGCCAGCGATCCTGCTTTTATGGCGCTGGTGGGGTCTGTCGAGGTGGTAAGCTTTGCCTTGCCAGAAACGAAGCCGCTTACAAGGCTGGCTGATCTGCGAGGAACAGCGAGGGAAAGCGCATTTCTACAGCGCGCCGCATATCGCTGCTGGCAAGCCTTGCCCGCTCTTGGCCGAACCGGGCCGATCGAGCCAGTCCATCGCCATGGGTCCACCTCCACTGCAGGCGAGTGCGGCGGAACGGCTTCTCGCCGGCACTTGAAATGCCGGTAGCAGACAGCAGCAGCGCATCCTCGCCATGCGTGGCATCGGGCATGGTGTTAGACGCACCGAGGCCCAGGTCGATTGCGAACAGGCGCTGTGAATGATCCACCGCATCCATCAGCAGACGATCGAGCCCCTGATGACGGGCAAGCTCCAGCATGTGCTGCCTTGCGGACAATTGCATGCGCAGCAGCACGGTTGCGATCTCATGAGCATGAGAAATCCACGGCTCGCCCGCGCGCACGGCCTTGCTGAAGCTGATGAGAGTGACCAGGAAAGCGTATTCAGGCGAAAGCTGCGGCAGTTTGGCGTCCGGCGCTGTTCGATCTGCACCTGCAGCACCATTGCTCGCTGTGCTATGCGCGAAAAATTCCGCCAGATGCCGGGGCGGCGGGCCACCGGGCTGTTGCAGGCGATGGTGCAGGTCCACTGTCATTCCTGCAGTCCTTGGCAGGAAGGGCGACTCGCCAAGGTAATGGTGCCACCACCGACTGCTCTGACTTACCCCGCGGCGAAAGCCGTGCTGACACAGCACTTCGCTGGCGGCTTCATAATCCAGGCGCGGAACCAGCAAATCAATATCGGAAGCGATACGCATGTCGTAAGCACCGTACACCGCGTGCGAACGGCTCACCCCCTTGATGACAAGCACGTCAATGCCGGCGCGGGCAACAAGCGCGCTTGCATTGAAAGCATGGGCAAGATTGCTCAGGTTCCAGCGCAGGATTCCCATGCGCTGTTTGGCCATGGTATCGTGGAGCACCTCCGGAACGGGCACGGCCATTTTGTCCAACCCCATCTGGACCAGTGTCGATATCTTGCATTGTAACGCCAGGTCCCAAACCGCATGCCAGTCGGTTTCGCCGCACGTGAGCCGCCGATCAGCACCAGCCAGCAAGGCGGCGTCAGAGTCCGGGCACAGGTCTGCAAGAGTGGCGCGCGCGACTAGGCGCAGAATGTCTGCCGGTTTTTTAACCTCGATTTCTGACAAATCTTCCCCGCCTCTGTTAACCATGTTTAGCATAACTCTCTTCTTCCGGAATGGAGCCTGAAAAGCCGCCGCTACAATGAAAACCACACACGCCACGAGAAAAAATGTCTCATTATGATACAAAATGCAAATTGCGACGCTTCAGAGCTAATCCTGATCCTCACCCTGTTGTCAGGTGAAAGGCCGGGAGGTAAATAAAGATTTAGGTAAGGACGATTTTGCCGCGTCGTAACGAGGTGGAGCCTGATTGTCCGTCTAAACCCTGACCAAATTGTTGATAGGAGAATAATTTATGACGAAAGCAACTTACGAGCGTCCTGAAATGACTGATCTTGGCTCTTTTGAGTCGATGACCCAATCGGCTGTCAAAGGCTCGATGCTGGACATGAACGAGCCGGCAGGTACGCCGGTTTCGGATCTGACTTTTTCCTGAGTTCGCTCAAGATAAAGTTGGGATGACGAAAACGGCTCCTTTCGAGGAGCCGTTTTTTTGTGTGCAATGACGTGGCTCCCCACCAGGACTTAGTGCTGGAATTTGTTAAGAAGCGAAGCTGGCGCATGCTTTCCGCCGCTGCGTGAACTCGCGTGAAAACAGGCTGCACCAGCTTTCCCCGCCAGCACTCCGTCAATGGAATGTTAATTCAAAGTCATCATCACGCCTGAAGCTATTCTGGCGGGAAGAATCATGGCTTACATCAACGCACACGGGCATTCGATCAATTGGTCGGCCAAGGCACGAACATGGCTGAAGCCTACCAACAAAAGTGAGGTTGTCACCGGCAAGTCAGGCGCAGAAGCGCTGGAAGGCAGCGGCAAATACGCGGTGACGCTCAGGGGCAACGGCGGCGATGACACCTATTATCCCGTCAGCGGGCGCACCACGATCATCGAAGATGCTGGTGGCGGCAATGATTCCGTAAAGGCATACTTCAGTTATCTTCTGCCCGCGAATGTCGAAAACCTGCAGGTCCTCGGCTCCAATCTTTATGCCTTTGGCAATGAGCTCGACAACATCATTAAGGGGGGCAAAGGCAGCCAGACCCTCGATGGTCGCGCGGGGGATGACGTCCTGATCGGCGGCTCGGGTGCGGATATCTTCATCATTGCAAAAGGTGAGGGCAGCGATCTCATCCATGATTTCACTCCCGGACTCGACCAGGTCAGGTTCAGCGGCGTGTCCTTTGACAGTTTTGCCGGATTGAAGGCTGCCATGCAGCAGGTGGGCAAGGACGCGGTTCTCAACCTTGGCGATGACGATGTTCTGGTGTTCAAGAATGTGGCCGTGGATGATCTTGAGGCAGGTGATTTTCTGCTGCCAGTCGCCGCTGAAGGGCGGGTTCCACTTTTCAATGAAGAGTTCGACGATCTGTCCCTGTTCACGGGGAGTTCCGGCACTTGGAAGACCAGCTATTACTACGGCGATCGGACTCTGTCCGGTAACGGGGAAAGGCAGTTGTATGTCGATGCTGGCTACAAAGGTCTGGGGATCGATCCGTTTTCGATCAAGGATGGTATCCTGTCCATCACTGCGGAGCGCGCGTCGGCACAGACCAAGGCCGTGACCGGGCTTGATTTTACCTCCGGACTGCTGACGTCGGAGCAGACCTTCTCCATCCAATATGGTGTCTTCGAAATGCGCGCGCAATTGCCCGCCGGCAAGGGGCTCTGGCCAGCGTTCTGGCTGCTTCCGGCCGATGGTAACTGGCCGCCGGAGCTCGACATCATGGAAGTGCTCGGCGGCACTCCTGAAATCCTGCACACGACGGTTCATTCGCAGGCTTCAGGTTCGCACACATCGATTTCCAGCGTTACTGCCGGCGCCGATCTGTCAGCCGGGTTCCATACTTACGGTGTGGATTGGCAGAAGGATCAGATTACCTGGTACCTTGATGGCGTGAAAGTTTCTTCGGCGCCCACGCCTGACGATATGCATGGCCCCATGTACATGCTTGCCAACCTTGCCGTGGGCGGTTGGGCTGGCAAACCGTCAGACCGGCTTACCCATGCGGAAATGCAGATCGACTATATCCGCGCCTATCAAAAAGCTCCGGAACATCCTGCTGCTGAGATGCCGCAACATTGGCAGTCATTCGGCAAGGAACAGTTTGCTACCCTCGACGGCAGCAATGCAAAACAAAGCTGGAACTGGTCCTATCGCCTCGGGGCAACCGAACGCGGCGTAAAGCTCGTTGGTGATTGGGCTCGCTATGCGCACGGCAATGATCTGGACAACTTTATTCAGGGATCGAACGCACCGTATAATGAACTCGCCGGCGGCGGTGGTAATGACGTGTTGCGCGGCGGCGGCGGTGTCGATGTTTTCATCGTCCGCGACGGAGACGGCAACGACACTGTGCTGGACTTTTCCAACCGGCCGGGAAATTCGGACAAACTGGAGCTGGACGGCTTTCACTTCGAGCACTTCGACGATGTCCTTGCCTGGTCCTTCCAGGACGGTGCAGATACGCTGATCAGGCTGGATGAAGATCAGGCGCTTCTGCTCAAGAACGTGTCCTTGCACGACCTTAGTGCTGAACAATTCGTGTTCATGAATTCGACCGATGCACCACGTGCCGGTTCCGGATCGCCAGAGAATGTCTCTGCCGCCACCGTGCCTCCTCTTGCCGCAGCGGCAACTGCTGCGGCGGATGGTGGTTTGTTCTCTCAACCAGATGGAGAGCAGGCCGCTGCTACGCAGCTGCTCGATCTGGTGCAACAGCTGACGTTCGCAGACGGAGCACTCATCGCCTGATTGCCTGAACAACCTCGCTATGTACGGCTAGCCGAGCCGAGCCGAGCCGAGCCGAGCCATGGCTTTCGTTGACCTGAGCACACTATCTCAAGAAGATCGGGTATTTTCCAGCCGCACCTATGT
>NZ_JAVRHS010000014.1:0-48082 GCF_031846435.1 Croceicoccus esteveae | reverse complement strand
AAACCCGGTGCAGCAATCATGGTTTGCTCAGGCAGAACGACACGCTTTCATGATGTCTGAAGATAATGGCAAAGAGGGTGCACTCTGCTCCCTTGTGCGATCTGGCTTTGCGAAACCAAAGCAGATGAGTGCACCGTTATCTTTCTCAAAGCCGGCACCAGCGCTGGTATGCTTATCATTCTGAAAGACAGGAAAGCAGAAAATTGCACCGGTGCAATTTTCAGGAGCGGGCAAGGCTAATGCTTGATACTGTTGCTTGAAATGACTTGCAGATCAGTGCCGTCATGAGCGGAGTTGCCATGAGGTTTGTATATGCGCTCTGCATGTCAGGAGCAGTGCAATTGCACCACATTGCAAAAAATTGCACCGGTGCAATTTGCGCGTAAGCCAATGGTGGAGACCTGTTACATAGCCTCTACAGAACGGCTTCTATGGCCTTCCTGAGCATGACATCGCTGAATGGTTTTTCCAGACGGGTGGAGATCCATTTTTCGCCTCCTTCCGGCATTTCGGCATAGCCGCTGGCAAGAATTACCGGCAACGCAGCACGCAATTGCCTTGCCTTTTGCGCAAGCTCCACTCCGGTCATCTTTGGCATCGCGTGGTCAGTGATCAGCAGCTCGATTTCCGGCCTCTGCTCAATTATTTCGAGTGCCTGGGAGCCTGAGCTGGCTTCAATTACTTCATGTCCCAAGTCTTCGAGCAGGCCGGCCGTTCCCATCAGCACCAGCATGTCATCGTCGACGACAAGCACGGTCTTGCGAGACGGGTTGGCACCATGCTCGTCGAGGTCGTCCTTACTTTCCTGGATCATTCGTGCCTGCTCACTCGCTTTGCATAATGGAAGATAGATCTCAGCGGTTGTGCCTCGTCCCGGCGTGCTTTGGAGCCGGAAGGTTCCGCCGGACTGGTTGGTCAACCCATGCACCATGGGCAAACCCAGACCCGTACCCTTGCCAACTCCCTTGGTGGTGAAAAATGGCTCCATGGCGCAGGCAAGGGTTTCAGCATCCATTCCTGCGCCAGTATCTTCAACGGCGATGCGGACGTAAGGTCCAGGCTGCACCTGGTCATCGGCTCCCAGCTTGGTTTGATCGAGCCGGAGTGTCAGACGTCCTTTGCCATCCATCGCATCGCGCGCATTGATCGCAAGGTTGAGAACGGCCATTTCAAGCTGGTTGGCATCGATCCAGACGTCCGGAAGGTCTTTTGGGGCATCGACATGCAGATCGATTTCAGGACCGATCGAGCGTGCCAGCAAATCGGTCATGCCAAGCATCAGTTGCCGGATATCGACACTAGACGCCTGAAGCTCCTGCTTGCGGGCAAAGGCAAGCATGCGTTGCGTCAGGCTTGCTCCGCGTTCGGTGGCATGAATGGCGTTCCTGATAAAGCGGATGGAGCGCTCATCATCCTGTAGCATTCTGCGCTGCAACAGCTCCAAGCTTGATCTGATCGCCATTAGCAAATTGTTGAAATCATGGGCAACGCCGCCGGTCAGCTTGCCGATCGTGTCAAGTTTCTGGCTTTGCCGAAGAGATTGTTCGGCAGCTTCCAAAGCCTGTGCCTGCGCGCGCTGTTCGGTTACATCCCGGCCAGAGGCATAAACCCGGCCATTGCTGAACATCGCAGTCCAGTCGATCCGGCGGTAGCTGCCGTCGGCATGACGCATGCGAAATTCATATGGTGTGGTAAGCGGGTCATCGAAAATGCCTTCGAAGACCTTCTTGGTGGGTTCGACATCGTCGGGATGGGTAAACTCCAGGAAACTGTGTCCGATAATGTCCTCGGGCGACCAGCCCAGGGCGGTTTGCCAGGCAGCGTTGACCTCGATCATCAAGGTATCGGTATCCACCACGCCAAGCAGGTCAAGCGACAGGTCCCAGGCACGATCCCGCTCCTGCATCATCTCGGCCAATTGTGCGCTGCGTTCTTCTACCGCAGAGGCAAGCTTGCCATGGGACTGGGCCAGCAGCTGTCGTGCGCGGACCTGTGCATCAATATCGGTGCAGCTGCCATACCAGCGCACGATATTGCCTGCATCATCCCGCACCGGCTGCGCGCGGCCAAGAACCCAGCGGTAATCGCCGCTGTGATGGCGCAATCTGTATTCGATCTGATACGGATTGCCTGTCGCCAAGCTTTTGCGCCACATAGACCAGGTACGCTCCTGGTCTTCGGGATGAAAAATGTTGGTCCACGCATCGCCATCGGTGCTGTCATAGGGAACGCCGGTGAATTCGTACCAGCGATCATTGTAGAAGTCATGATAACCATCGGCGCGGGTCGCCCAGATCATCTGGTCGACAGAATCGACAATCGCGTGAAACTTCTTTTCGCTGTCGGCAAGCTGCTCATCGCGCCGCTGCAGCTTTTCCATGTGACGGCGTGCATCGATCTGGCGCTGCCGGGCCTTCAGCGCTGAGGCAACTGCGCGCAGCAGGTCTTCTGCATGCAGAGGCCGTGACAGCAGGACGACATTGCCAAGCCGGTCCAGGGTCTTGACGGCCTGGGCCGAGCGCGTTTGTGCATCACCATTGGTGAGAATGATAAAGGGAAGGTCGGACCAGGCGGGTTGCCGGGCAATGATCTCTGCCAGCCTGTCCAGGCATGGCCCTGCCAACGCCTCTTCGGTGGCGAGCACCACGCCTGTGTCTTCCTCGACGATCTCGCACAATTGCGCCAGCGAAGTGGCGACAACGCTTTCATGGCCCATTTTGGCAAGCAGCTGGGACGCAATTGCGCCATCTCTGCCATGAGGGGTGTACACGGCGATCCGGCGCATGAGGGGTTCGGCGTTCATGGCAATGCTAACTGCCGGAGAGCAAGTTTGCTCCATTGGAACTATATTGCGGGTTCCCGCTCAGGATCCCGGTAAGGCTGGTCATTGGCGTGCCGATGGCAATGCCGTGGTTGCCGATGCTGAACTCGCGGATGCTTCGTTCATGATCGGCAGTACGGGTCTTGATGACGGCCATGGATTTGCGCACCTCGCCTTCGGCCTCGAAGAAGCGGAGCAGCATCACCGTGTCGGCCAGATAGCTGATGTCGACATCGGAGCGCAGCTGGCCAGTGACGCCATGCTGACCAAGGATCATCAGCGACACGACGCCCTGCTGGCTCAAATAGCTGAGCAGCTCATGCATCTGGAGAAGAAGGAAATTGTCGCTCGGCATGGCGTGCAGATAAGCATTGAGACTGTCGACGACGACATAGCTTGCGCCATCTTCCTCAACGGCGGTTTGCACAGCGCCTGCAAATTCCCCCGGGCTCAGTTCTGCCGGATCGATCTGCCGGATGGCAAGCTGCTTGTTGTCGATGAAGGGCTGGAGGTCCATGCCCAACGCCTTGGACCGCGTGAGCAGCGTCGCAAGACGTTCATCGAACAGATAATAGGCTGCGCGCGCACCCCGCCTCAATGCAGTAATCATGCACTGGATGGTGGTTGTGGTCTTGCCCACACCAGCAGGCCCGGCAAGCAGGGTGGTGGTGCCCGGAAAGAGACCGCCACCCAGCAGATCATCCAGTTCATCAATACCGGTGGCAACCGCATCTGCGGCAAAGACAGTGTGGTGTTCGGCCGCGATCAGCCGGGGATAAACACACAAGCCACCTTTTTGAATCGTGAAATCATGATAGCCGCCGCGATATTGCAAGCCGCGCATCTTCACGATGCGCAACCGGCGCCGTTCCGCACCAAAATCGCTGACATTCTGTTCCAGCGTCATGACACCATGGGCAATGGAATGCAGTTGCAGATCGCCCGGCTGTGCGCTGCGGTCGTCAAGCACGAGAACGGTACAATCCTGCTTGGCGAAGAAATGCTTCAGCGCCAGGATCTGCCGGCGATAACGCAAGGGGTTCTGCGCCAGCAAGCGCAATTCCGACAGGCTGTCCAGAACGACGCGGCGTGGGGATTGTTGTTCCACGATCTTGATGATGCCACGCACGGTTTCACCAAGCTCGACATCGCTTGGGTGCAGCAGCGTCTGCTCATTATGCTGACCAAAACCATCTTCGGGCACGATTTCGAACAGGGTGATGCCATCCAGCGACCAGCCATGCGAACGGGCCGACGCCTGCAATTCCTGCCTGGTTTCCGACAGGGTGATATAAAGGACCGGTTCCTTGTGCCGCGCACCTTCCAGCAGGAATTTAAGCCCCAGTGTGGTTTTGCCAGCGCCCGGGCTGCCTTCCACAAGATACAGGCGATTGGCTGTCAGGCCGCCGCATAAAATGTGATCGATACCGTCTGTTCCGGTCAGGATGCGCTTGTCGTCGTCGTTCATTGAACGTTCCATAAAGCCGTTTTGCCAATGATGCTTGTGAAATTTCCGCCTGCGGACGAGCGTCGCAATCTGTCCTGCTTCGACAATCGCTTTCCGAGCTTGCCAGCCCGCGTTCCAACCAGGGTGATCACGGCTTATAAGGCGAGGTAAGCCATATAACCTGCATAAAGGGCAAGGAATGCTGCACCTTCCCATCGCTTGATGGTCCAGCCCGTGCGGGCAAACAGCATGAGCACTGCCGCGGCCGCGACAAACACCCAGATATCGAACGCTGCAATTTCTGCAGGAACCGCGATCGGGTGCACGATGGCGGTGATACCCAGAATGCCCAGCACATTGTAGATGTTGGAGCCGATCACATTGCCCAGCACCACATCGGTATGCCGGCGCAGTGCTGCAGCGACACAGGCGACCAGTTCAGGCAGCGAGGTTCCGATCGCCACCACGGTCAGCCCGATGACGCTCTCGGTCACGCCCATGTCACGCGCGATCACGATGGCGCCATCCACCAGCAGGCGCGCGCCGATGACAGTGCCGGCAATCCCGGCCAGCGAAAGACCGACCGCAGACCACAGGCCAAGGCCCGACCCGCCTGTATCTTCTGTGACATGTTCGTGCATCGCGGCTTCGGCGTCGGGCGCTGCCCGCTCGCTGCGGTAGGCCCACACGATATAGCCTATCAACAAGGCCACAAGCGCGATGCCGACTGGACGGGACAGGAACCCTGCCAGAACAGCAGCCAGCCCTGCCAGCGTGGCAAGGACCAACGCCAGTCCATCACGGCGAAAGGCATTGCGGTCAATGACCAGCGGCATGATCAGTGCCGACACGCCAAGGATCAGCAATATGTTGGCAGTGTTGGAACCCACGACATTGCCAACCGAAATACCCGGCGCATTGTCAAAAGCGGCAAACAGGCTGGTGACAAGTTCCGGCATTGAAGTGCCAAAGCCCACGATCGTAAGCCCCGCGAGCAGCGGGGACACGCCCAGCCTGGTGGCGACGCCGACTGCCCCGCGCACCAATACATCGCCGCCAATCGCAAGCAGAACCAGGCCTGCCACAATCATAAAAATGGTCATTCGTGCACCATGAAAACTGTTCTTGCGCCCCTCACGTGGCAGATCGGGTAACGATAGTGTGGCCTTGTGTGATCAGCAGCGCCGCAGCCTGTCGGATCAGTCGAAGAATTCCGACAGCAGCGATTTTTTCTTGCGTGGGCGGCGGCCACGATCATCATGATAGCGGCGATCGTCATAACGATCATCGTCATCACGCAGCATCGCAGCTGCCTTGCCGAGCAACCCGCCAGGACGATCATCCCCGCCAGGACGATCATCATTGCGCGTGTGCCTCTGGTCCCGACCCTGCTCCTGAAGGGAAGGGGAGGACTGCACGAACGAGGCATTCGTCCGCTCGATGATCTTGTCGAGTTCGCCGCGATCCAGCCAGACACCGCGGCATGACGGGCAGAAATCAATCTCGACGCCGCTGCGGTCCGACATGGAAAGACCGGTGCGGCACACCGGGCACAGCATCATGGCAACGGTTTCAGGAGTACGCATGGGCAATGCCTTTCTGCTGCATGTCACAATCATGCGGCACGATGTCTGAAACCGGGAAATTGCGTTGGTCGGAACAGGTAAGGGCAGGCAAGATCTGCATTGGCACTCCTCCTTCGATCAGATCCGAAAGGGAGCATGCCGGGACACAAAGGAATAATGTCCGGGCGCACTCCCCCTACAGGGAGCGATCCGACATCACAGGAGCATCACCTAAAGGGACGCTGCCTGCCAGAGGGGCCCGGCTCGCCATGTCACAATAACCGATCCGGCAGCGGTTGCCACCAAAATCATGCGGCCAGAACCATCTCAGGCGTTTGCACATGTCGTGCAGGATCAAAGCTGCTGTGCGCAGACCTCATAACCACGAAAGCCCAGTTCATCCGGGGCATCGGGCAATTGAACGATCATCTCTGCCTTGCGTCTGCCGCCGCTGTCGAAATCTGTCTCGATCGGGCGAACCAGAACCTGCAACCCCGCTTCTGCAAACCTGCCTTCACTTGTCGCAGGCAGCGTGATCAACGTGCCGTTGAGCTTGATGGTGCCGCGTGCCGCATCGTACACAAAAGCGGGAAACGAGACAGCGGTGAAGCGGAACGCGCATTTGCCACCCAACCCGCCCAGCCCGGCAAGATCGGCACTCGTCAGTGGGACAGGCTGGATAGCGGAGGTGGCGATGCCGGCAAGTGCATCCGCCGCGCTGGCGGCAGGGGCGGGGGTAAGAACCGGGTCGAGCTGCGCTTCCCGGTCATTGCCTGGCGCAGTGTTCTGGTTGCAAGCGGACAGCAGCATGGCAGCGCCTGCAACAGCTGCAGAAACGCGCTTCATCGGGCAGACTCCGCCATGTTGCGTTCGGGCCTGACAGGATCAGGCATTGTGGCCAGCGGCGGCATTTCGGAGGCAAGCGGTTCGCGCTCTGTCGTGCGGATGCCGTTGCGCTCGATATCCGCGATCAGATATTGCATCTCCGAAATTTCCCGGCGCTGGGCGATAATGATCCCCTTGGCCAGTTCGCGCACGCGCGGATCGCGCAGATGGGCCCGTTCGCTGGTCATGATGGCGATCGAATGGTGCGGGATCATGGCTTTCATATATTCGGTGTCATCAATGGTGTTCTGACTGCGCACCAGCCACAGGCCGAGAGCGAACACGAGGGCCGCCACTCCCAGGATGATCCAGTTCTTTGCCGTGTTCCTGTACATCGACCACATGAACAGCAGCATGACGACCATCATCGCCGCGCCCATGACAAACGCCATCCAGAAGCGTGTTTCGCTCCAGAATACATGGTCGATGCTGTAGGTGTTGAGATACATCAGCACGAACATGACGACCGTCGACGTGCCGATCATCGCCATGAAGCGGACGTAATTGCCGCCCTTGTTCGTGCTGTCGTGCTGCATGGTTGTTCCGTTCATGTCAGATCACGATCCAGCCCAGCGCCCGTGCGCCCATCCACAGGCCCATCCCGATCATGAAAATGTTTTCAGTCAGGGACACAAAGCCCAGCGGCACATTGCTGTTCCCGCCGACGCAGGCGCATTTCAGTTCGCGCTTGTCGATATAGACGGCCTTAAACACGCTGAAGGCGCCGATCCCGCCGATGAACAGCGATACCGGCACAGAAATGATCGGCAGAACATGGGCCGTCATCAGGATCCCGGCCAGCGCCTCGCCGAACGGATAGACAAAGCCATAGGGAACCCAGCGCCGCGCCAGCAGGTCGTAATTGAGGAACATGGTGGAAAAGCTGCGAATATCCTGCAGCTTCTGGATGGCAAGGACACACATCGACAGGCTGACGAACCATTCGGCCGCGGCCACGGTCAGCAATTCGCCATAGCTGAACCAGCTCAGCCCCAGACCCAGCAAAGCGGTCACGGCAAAGATCGCGATCACCGGCTGATAGCTGGTCGCATCCTCGTCCTTCTCGATCGGTTTCTTGCCGAAATATTCGCGCACATCGTCATAGCCGCCAATGCGCCGACCATTGATAAAGGTTTGCGGCGTGGTCTTCACATCGTGCTTTGCCTTGAAGGCGTCGGTCTGCTCGCGTGTTTCAAGATGGTGATCGTCGATGGCAAAGCCTTCGCGCTTCAAAAGATCCACCGTCTTGAGCCCATAGGGGCAGACATGATCCTTCATCACCATGCGATAGACGCTGGCGGTCTTGTTTGCCGTATCCTTCATCGTTTCACCTTGTCGAACAGGTCGATCAGCTCGGAAAACTTGGCCTGCTGCTCACCGATGTCACCTGAGGCGATGGCTTCCGTGACGCAGCAGGCGGCATGATTTTTCAGGATTTCGCTTTCGGCTTTGACGAGCGCGGCCTTCACCGCCTGCATCTGGTGCAGGATGTCGATGCAATAACGGTCGTCTTCCACCATCTGCGCGACGCCGCGGACCTGTCCCTCGATCCGGCGCAACCGGTTGAGAATTGCGGAACTTTCTTTCGGCATTAATTGCGATCCTGCGGTTGATATACCCTACAGGGGTATATATGTGCCGCATCAAAGGAGATGCAAGTTCGATGAATGATCTGGCCCTGACCCGACGATCGCTGCTGGGCACTGCCGCTGTGGGAGGCGGGCTGTGTGCCTTGCCTGCCTGGGCGCGGGGGCGTGACATGAACGCCGCCCTGCTTCGCCAAGGGTTGGACGAGGTATCGGGCGCGGTCATCGACCTTGCCGTGGGCCGCGGAATGCGCATGGTCGAGGGGCGTCGCGGTCATGGTGTTGCCGTCAACGGCAGCGTGCCGGGGCCGCTCGTCCGGTTGAAGGAAGGGCAGACGGTCCGCATCAATGTGACCAATACGCTGGACGAGGATACCTCGATCCACTGGCACGGTCTGCTGGTGCCGTTTCATATGGATGGCGTGCCGGGCATCAGCTTTCCCGGTATCCTGCCGGGGCAGACCTTCACCTATGAATTCCCGGTCCGTCAGGCCGGCACCTATTGGTGGCACAGCCATTCCGGCCTGCAGGAACAGACAGGGCATTACGGGCCGATCGTGGTCGACCCTGCCGAACCTGATCCGGTGGCGGCGGACAGCGATCATGTCCTGCTATTGAGCGAGTTCACGCCGCTTCACCCCCACACGATCATGGGCAAGCTGAAAAAAGGGGAAGCCTATTTCAATCACCAGCAGCGCAACTGGACCGACGATTACCCGCTGACGGCTCAGGAACGCCGCATGTGGGCCGAAATGCGGATGATGCCGACCGATATTTCCGATGTATCGGGCGCGACCTACAGCTTTCTTGCCAACGGGCATGGTCCGACAGAGGGGCTGGAATATCCGTTCCGCGCCGGTGAACGGTTGCGGCTGCGCGTCATCAACGGCAGCGCCATGACCTTCTTCAACCTGCGCATTCCCGGCCTGCCGATCACGGTCGTTGCTGCCGACGGACAGAATGTGCGGCCGATCAAGGTGGACGAATTGCAGATCGGTGTCGCCGAAACCTATGACATCATTGTCGAGCCCGGCAGCGACGCGGCCTATACAGTGGTGGCAGAGGCAATGGACCGGTCCGGCATGGCGGTCGCGACATTGGCCGCGCGTCCCGGTGCCCGTGCCCCGGTGCCGCCGCTGCGCGATCCGCCGCTGCTGACCATGAAGGATATGGGCATGGGCGGCATGGACGGCCAGATGGATCATGGCGGCATGAACCATGGCCAGATGGGCGGTGGCCAAATGGATCACGGCCAAATGAACCATGGTCAGATGGACCATGCGGCAATGGGCCATGGCACGGCTTCTCATGCTGCAGCATCGGGTGCAGCAAAACAGGGCGCCATGGGAGCATCCGGGGCAGCACACGACATGAAGATGCGCGACACTTCGCTGCTGCCGCCGGACGTAAAGGCAGGTCCGGGCGTCGACATGGTGTCCATGCATCCAGCGGACCGCATGGGCGATCCGGGGATCGGGCTCGACGATGTCGACCACCGGGTGCTGACTTACAAGGATCTGATCGCACTGACGCCGAACAGGGATCTGCGCACGCCATCGCGCCAAATGGAAATCCACCTGACCGGCAACATGGAACGTTACATGTGGTCGTTCGATGGGCAGAAATTCAACGCGGTCAGCGATCAGCCGATCCGCTTTGCCTATGATGAGCGGGTGCGGATAAAGCTGGTCAATGACACCATGATGGCGCACCCGATCCACCTGCACGGGCATTTCTTTGAACTGGTGAACGGTGCCGAGGCGGATCGTCAGCCGCTGAAACACACGGTCATCGTGCAACCGGGCGGCAGCGCGCAATTCGACCTGACCGCCAATGAACCGGGCGACTGGGCCTTTCACTGTCACCTTCTTTATCACATGCATGCCGGCATGTTTCAGATCGTCAGCGTGGCCGCGGCCTCATCCGGCCACATGGCTGTGCCGACGGCGAGCGCGGCATGAAGCGGCTGTTTTGCGTAACGATTCTGGCAGTGGCTGGTGCGGCAACTCCGGCACTGGCGCAACATTCCGCCCATGATCCGCACACCGGCCATGATCCACATGCTGGCCATGTCATGCCACCACCCGATTTGCCGCCCGATCCTCACGCCGGCCATCAGATGCCACATGGCTCTGTGCCGCCGCCGGTCCCTGCCGATGTCGGCACCGGCCCGCCGCGCGCTGCCGATGCGATCTGGGGTGCAGAAGCGATGCGTGCCTCGCGCGAATTGCTGCGCCACGAGCAGGGCGGTCAGACATTTGCAAGCTTGCGCGCCGATCGCCTCGAGTATCGGGCCCGGGACGGCGCCAATGGCTATCTTTGGGATGTTGATGGCTGGTATGGCGGCGATCGCGACAAGGTATGGATCAAGAGCGAGGGCGAAGGCGCGTTCGGTGAAGCAATCGACAGTGCCGAAGTGCAGCTGCTCTACAGCCGCGCCATCGGCCCGTGGTTCGACCTGCAAGCCGGCGTACGCCAGGAATTTGCGCCGCGGGATCGCACCGCGCTTGCAGTCGGCGTTCAGGGGCTGGCACCTTATCTGTTCGAACTGGACGCCAGTGCCTTTCTATCGACCAAAGGCGATCTGACCGCCAGGATCGAAGGGGAGGTCGACCAGCGCATCACGCAACGGCTCGTGCTGCAACCGCGTGCCGAAATTGTGCTGGCTGCACAGAATGTGCCTGAACTGGGCATCGGCGCAGGGCTTGATACTGTCGAATTGGGCGTCCGGCTGCGTTACGAACTCGCCCGTGAATTCGCACCTTATATCGGCGTGGCGCAGGAATGGAAAATCGGACAGGGCGCTGATTACGCGCGCGATGATGGGGAGGATCCATCGGTCACCAGCTTTGTCGCAGGAGTGCGCTTCTGGTTTTGAACCGCTGCCGTCCCATGCAGGTTGGAGCATACTCAGGCCAGATACTGCTCAGGCCTAATTCTGCTCAGGCCGGGTTATTTGCCCTGCATGTGCAGATATCTTGCGTTGAAACCGGCAATGGTGCGCATGTCGCTCCAGTTGGAAAAACTGATCTGGCGCCGGTTGCGGGTCACAAATCCCGATGCATCGAGCTTTTTCAGGATGCGGTTCACGTGAACCGAGGTGATGCCCGTCGCATCGCCCAGCTCTTCCTGCGTGATGGGCAGTTCATAGCCGTATTTTTCCGCCAACCCGAGCACTTCGAAACGGAACCCCAGTTCGCAAAGCAGATGCGCCACCCGTTCAGGGGCCTGCCGCTGGCCAAGGTTCACCAGCCATTCGCGAAAGATGGACGCTTCTGCGAGGATCTTGATGAAGATGGCCTGGCGCACGCCCGGTCGGGTGCGCACGATTTCCTGAATGTCCTCGCGACGCAGCATGGCAAGCTGGCCGCGAGTCATCATCTGGATGCTGTGATCGGAAACATCGAGAAAGAGATTTTGAAGATCGATGGCATCGCCGGGCAGGAGAATGGCCATGATTTGCCGGCCGCCATCGCTGGCAATTTTCTGGCGAAACGCAAATCCCGATACCAGCACACCGCAGTGCGTGGGCATATCTGCCTCGCGCAGAGCATAGGCGGATGTTTCAAGAATGCGCAGGGTATGCGGCAGTTTGTAAATGGCGTCGCGGTCTGCCGGTGACAATGGCGCGCGCAGTGCAAGATCTTTGACGAACAGTGAAAGGGGGTGCGGCAAGGTTTCCAAGATGTGTCTCCCATAAGGGCGGGAGCACTCTATCTCTCAGTCGCCAGAGCCCAGCTTAGTGATCAAGCGATACTGCCACTATAACATATGTGCAGCATAATGGAGAGTACATAAATCAGAATACAGGTGTGATGAGTGCATAAACCATTCCCAAGAAACATGTTGCACCAATCATGCCCTGCTCACTGCAATATTATCATGAAGCGCAGCGTATGGAAGCAAAGATAAAAAACTGTTGATTAATCAGTAATTTGCCAGAACTACAGCAGAAAAGATTAAACCGTTGAACACAGTTTGGTTGCCGCAGTCAACCTGACCTATGTCGCTGATTATCGTGCAACGCGGGAGAGCAATCACAAAGCCTGCGCTGCCCTGCCGAGCGGCAATGTTGCAACCTGTTCACGTGCGCTTTATCGCCAGAAGGCAGATCCGGAAAAAGATTGGCCAGGACAGTCACGACCCCTTGAGCAGTGCGTTTTTTTGGGCAAACAGCAGGGCCATCATACCCAGTTTACCGCGCTACCCAGGTGATGATTTTGCCGGCCGACCGGGATTGGCCGGAAGTTTACCTGTGGTTTCGGCGGGTTCGGATTAGATAATCATTGGCACCGCGATAATAGGCGTATTTCATCATCGCCTTGAGCGCCGACCGTTCGTTACCTGCCAGACGGGCAAGCTGGAAAGCACCGAACGATTGCGCGGTCTTGCGCCATAGCCAGGCTGGCGACCCGCGGATCAGCCGGCCGGTGCGATAGAGTTCCGGACCCATGAAATTGGGAATGCCAAGATCGGTGAGCGCGGCCCAGGTCTCACCCACCGATTTCTGGTAGGTAAGCACGTAGTCCTTGGTCTGGCGCGATTGCGGAATATGATGGCGCACGCTTGCCGCCGGCACCCAACAGCCTTGCCCGCCGGCAGCACGGATCGCGCGAAACACAGCCGTTTCCTCTCCCAACCGGCGAAAGCGCGGCGACACGCCAAGCTCGACATTGTAGGGATGATCCCGCTGCCATTTGCGCACAACCGCGCAATTGGCTCCGAACGGTCCTTCGTTGGTTTCGGCACGCAATGCGCGTCGCGTGCCGCCAAGATCGCGTTCGGCAAACAGGGTGGCCAGCACATCCATGTTCCGCGTGATCCAGCTGGGCCGCTCCCCCTCATAGACCGGAACCACACGCCCGGCAAAGTAGGCGGCATCGGGAAAGGCGGCAAAGGCATCAAGGTAAGCGACCAGCCACTCCTGCCCCACCTCGACGTCGTCATCCGTCCAGCAGATGTAGTGCCCCCTGGCGTTGGCTGCTCCGGTATTGCGCGCAACAGAAAGCCCCGGCTCTGCCTCCATGACGCGGCGGATCGGCAGGCGGTCGGCAAAGCCTTCGATCACGGCAGGCGTGTCGTCGGTGCTGCCGTTGTCAACGATCACCACTTCCCAGGCAAGATCCGCAGGCACGTCCATTGCCGCCAGCGATCGCAGCATCCTTGCCAGCGATTCTGCCCGGTTGCGGGTGCAGACCACTACGGAAACCTCTACCGTGCTCATTGCCTTTTCTTGCCCCGTTTCGCCAATTGTAATGTCGGTGCCTCGATCATGCCAAGGCTTTGACCGGTTTCGGAAGCACGGGAACCACCGCCCTTCCTGTGTATCATTTCAGGGCTGCTCGCGCGTCATTTCATAAGCCGGGCTGATGCAGCATGAGCCGTGTCGCCTGCCTGCCTGCCGCTGCCTTGCCCGCAGCTGTCCGGAGCCGACACGGTCCCCCGCGTGCTAGAACTTGTTCAAGGTGCTCTTTCCATCCACACGCCGAATTTATGGTTCAGAACAGCACATTTGCTTATCAGCCATACAATTCACATCCGAGTGATCCTGCAAATCTGTTAACGCCTTAGTTCAACATCACGTTCTTATTATCGTAGTCATAGCTTTGCGTAGAGGAAAAAATTATGAATCTGCCAGGACCATCAAACGATAGGCTCAGAATATACAGAGACCTTATGGAAGAGTTAAAGCTTCGTGTTAATTTTGTTATATGCTTACCACAGGATATATCGTATCCGGATTTATTCCGATTTGAGCTGTGCCAAGTTCAAGTAAGAAAAGTATGTGAAATTATTGCTATAGGTTGTTTATCGGTTCACGATGAATTTTCTAATATCACAGCAGATGATCTAGCTATTTGGACAGCACCAGATATCTTTAAAAAATTAAAAAAGGTGAATTCTAATTATTTCCCTGAGGCAGTCAATATACAACAAACTAGGCCGTCGCAAACGACCATTTTTGAACTTAAGAACTCCTATTTGAGTAAAGTTGAGCTTGTAAAGGTTCATGGCCGCTCTGGCAATTACTTGCATCGCGGAAGCCTTAAACGCCTGCTGGGAGGCGAAAATTGGCATCCGGAGGTCGATTTCCGGGATGCAGTTGCTTTCTGCCACAAGGTGAAGGAAACCCTCAGTCCCTATCACAGAATTTCAGTAAGAGACGACAAATCTGTCGCGGTTCTTTGCAAAATGCACGATCCAGAATGCGGAAACCAGGTTTCCGTGGACGTCATTAACATGCCACCCGCCAGAGCCACTGCCCCATCAAATCAAGGACCGCCCGAGAACGCGCACGCTAAGTAGGCAACTGATATTCACACCGCCAAAGGGTTGCTGCGAACCTTGCGGCACCTATGTCGCGGGTTTGCCGAATATCACTGGAAAAGGCGCACCGATCGGGCAACCGCGGTGCCCGCATTGATCCGCCTGTCCCGCTCGAAGGCCAGTATCTGGCATTATCTGCGCCTGCCGCAGGGCTGATCACGCCTCAGGCGTGCCGCCCCGTTTCGTGGATGAGGCAGAGTTGACGAGAGATAGCCTGATCGCGTGCCATATGTTCACAGGTGAGGTTGCCGCAGCAGGTGCTGCGACAGCGCAGTTCTTGTCCCACGACTCTTTAAGAACGCCGGCAAAGTCGTGCCCGCCACCGCTGGGCACGGCGAGACCAATACATCATCAATGCCGTCGATAGCGGGCTTTCGGTCAAGAGCGGGATGGGTTGCGTCGGAGCGCTGCACCGGCGCGTGCCTCCGCCCCAGCCATGGCGGCATGGTGCTCGATTGCACCATGCGAGCTTCACGACGGGACAGGCGCAAACTTCGCCTTGTGTCGATTGCGCCAAACAGCGAAAGGCTGGCCACCAGTCCTGCCATCAGCTTTGCCTTGCGCCTGAAACGCATCACCTGCCCGGGAGACCAGCCTTGTCGAGCATATTGGGGCGGATGGTCTCAGGCAGCCTGTGGCTGTCAGGCGCGCGGGCGATCACCAATGCGCTTGGCTTTGTCAGCACCATCGTGCTGGCGCGGCTGCTGCTGCCGGCGGATTTCGGGCTGGTTGCGCTCGGTGCCACCGTGCTTGCCATCATCACGGCAGTTACCGAAATGTCGCTGTCGCAGGCGCTCGTTCATCACCCCGACCCGCGCGAGGATCATTTCCACACCGCCTGGACGTTGAGCGCGGCCCGTGGGCTGCTGCTGGCGTTGCTGATGTGCGTTGCCGCCCGGCCGCTGGTGTGGATTTACGACGAGCCGAGACTGGAGCTGGTCATCTATGCCTTTGCGGCAAGCGTGCTGATCGGCGGATTGGGCAATCCGCGCCAGATCATGCTGACCAAGGAGCTGATCTTCTGGCAGCAGTTCATGCTCAATGTCGTGGGCCGACTGGCAACGGTGTTCACCTCGATCATGGTGGCGATCGTGTGGCAAAGCTACTGGGCGCTGATCGCCGGGGTCATCGCGGGGCAGGTCATCACCACCGTGCTCACCTATTTCGTGCTGCCTTTCCGCCCCCGGCTTGGCCTCAAACATGCAGGCGAACTGTGGTCGTTTTCTGTCTGGCTGACATTGGGTCAGGCAATCAACACCATCAACTGGCGCTTTGACCAGCTCCTCGTCGGCAACATTCTGGGCAAGGCCGCGCTCGGCTTCTATTCGGTTGGCGACAATCTGGCGCAGATGCCGACCAGAGAGGCAACAGCACCCCTGACAGGCACGCTGTTCCCGGCGCTGGCGCGTATCGCGCATGACCCTGACCGATTGCGCCATGCCTATCACCGGGCGCAGGCGCTTATCACCTTTGTCGCGCTGCCGGTCGGCATCGGGTTTGCGCTGGTGGCAAAGCCGCTCGTGCTGGTGGCGATGGGCGAGAAATGGCTGCCGGCGGTGCCTGTCATCCAGGCGCTTTCGGCGGTGTTCGCGCTCATCACACTGGGGTCCATGGTGCAGCCGCTGGCAATGGCGAAGGGGCACACAAAGCAATTGTTTCGCCGCGATTTGCAAATGTTCTGCATCCGCTTGCCGATCATTATTGGCGGCACAGTCCTTTTTGGTCTGCCGGGCCTCATTTACAGCCGGGTCATTACCGGATTGCTGGCTGCCGCTGTCAACATGTGGCTGGTGCGCCAGCTGATCCGGCTTTCCATTACAGACCAGGTGCTGGCCAATGGCCGCAGCCTTATTGCCGGTGCAGCAATGGCAGCAGCGGTGCTGTGGCTGCAACACGCGCTTGACACGCCCGCGGCATCGGTTGGATGGGACCAGATCCTGGCCATTGCCGCCAGTGTCGCGACAGGCGCGGTGGTTTATCCTGGTGTTGCCTTCGGACTGTGGTTCATGCGCGGCCGCCCGGCAGGACCGGAAAGCGAAGCGTTAAAAATCCCGGCCATGATCCGCGGTCGCCGCGGCGATCCCGAAATTGGCCAAAAGGCTTGAGCAGATGACGATGAAGCACCTTTTTCCCGGTCAATCCGCACCGGACATCCGGGCATGCAATGCTCCGGTCATTGCACGGCTGCAGGAAGCCTTGCGCGCAGCAATGAACGATGTCGCTCCCACCGGAGGCGATTACGCGATCCTCGACTTTCCAAATCATGGCAACATCGGCGACAGCGCCATTTATCTGGGTGAGCTGGCGCTTTGCCGGCAGCATTTTGGCAGGTCGCCAGCATTGGTGACAGAAGCCAATGACGATGATCTTGCCCGTATCGCCCGGTTGAACCCTGATGCCACGCTACTGTTGCACGGCGGTGGCAATTTTGGCGATCTTTACCCCCGGCATCAGCAGTTTCGTGACGCCGTTCTGCGCCGTTTTGTTGATCGGCGCATCGTGATGATGCCGCAATCGATCCATTTTGAAAATGTGGCGAATGTCGCGCCCAGTGCAGCGGCAATTGCGGCGCATCCCGATTTCACCATGATGGTGCGCGACCGCTCCAGCCTGCAGTTTGCCGAACAGCATTTTGCCTGTCGCGTGCTGCTGGTGCCTGACATGGCCTTTATGCTGGGGGCAATCGCGCCGCCGATCCGCGCCGATCTGCGCGTGCTTGGTCTGATGCGCAAGGACAAGGAAGCCGCAATCAGCGACAATGGCGATTTGGCGCGGCTGCCGCAGCCAGCCCAGATTGTGGATTGGCCCGATGAGTGGAAATATCCGCGCAAGCCCGATGTGCTGCCGGATTTCCTGCGTCGATGGCTGCCACCGCAGGTTCAGGGCTGGAAGCCGGCAAGCCCCGCCGCTTTTGAATGGTTGGCAAACAAACGGCTTCAAACAGGGCTTACGATCCTTGCCCGGGGGCAGACAGTGCTGACCGACAGGCTGCACGCGCATATCCTGTGCGTGCTGCTGGGCATCGGGCATGTCGTTCTCGACAACAGCTACGGCAAGATCAAAAAGTTCAGCGACGAATGGACGCAAGACAGCGCCTTTATGCGCGCCCGATCACTGGCAGAAGCGGTCGATATGCTGAATGCAGATTAAGCCGTATCAGTCAGTTTGGCGGGAGGCGCAAATAACGGCGATGCTTGGTTTTGAACAGAGGATGCGGATAAGCGACGGCACTGCCGCTGTGCGATCGGTGCGGGCAATTTCGCAGGCGGCGTGAAACCGTTCGTGGCGATGACGGGCGATGATGTTGGTAGCCATGCGCAAAGTAAAATTCGCAGATGTAGGCTTCTATCTGACGCTCTGCTGAAATGATGCGGTAAATGGTTGCATGCCACACCCAAAGACCGCGTCCGCCTTTGTTCAGCACCGCTTCTATCGGCCACTTCCTCGCCGCCAATGTGCAACGCCCAGCGCCGGATCATAAGGATGTCGGCGCTGCTCCTGCGCACGGATTGCTGCGCGCGGCGCAACACCAGTAACATAATAATGTTATTAACAAACATGGCCGTAAATGGCGTTTAAATCGATTTTATGGTGATCATGGTTTCGCGCGAGGTATCGGCAATGAGCTTTCATATAAAGAATTTTTACAAAGGATGTATTGCGCTGCTTTTGCTGCCGATAGTCATTGTTATTGTGTTGGGCGGGGCCATAGCCGATGTGTGGCTGGCAACATTTCCAGGGCCTGTTACCAAACAGGCGGTATCCCGTTTTTCCCTGATGGGAGAGTCCAACCTGCCAACCTGGCTTGCCTCTTCGCTTCTGTTGCTATGCGCAGCGGTTTCAGCCCTTATTACAATAAGCGCCTGGCTCAACAGGTCTGCAGATCGTGTGGGTTGGCTGATGCTGTCTCTGTTCCTGCTTTTGCTATCAGTAGATGAAATAGCAATGTTTCATGAGCTTAGTGGCATTCTGTTGGAAGCGATCATTCCTGAAGTTCGAAATCTTGGAGGGATATTTTTCTACTCATGGGTTTTGGTGGCCATACCTGCCCTGCTCCTTGTCTTTCTTGTTTTTAGAAAATGGGCTTCAGCCCAGACCAAACGGTTTAAATCGCTGTTCATTCTGGGGGTCATCATTTTCTTTTCGGGGGCTGTCGGCATGGAAATGTTCAACGCAGCTTATGAAGCAAGTTCCCCGGATAGCAGGATAAGCTATGCAATTTTCACCGCTTTCGAAGAGCTCCTGGAGTTTATGGGTGTCATTGTCATTCTGCATGCACTTGTTGCCCAACTGATCCGTTCCGGATTTTCAATGGGCTTTGGAAGTAGTAACACTGCTAACCCTAATTAGTATTTATGTATGGATCTTGCCTAGTTGTCATGTATTGTCATGCGTAATTTATATACCCCGCCACCTGCATGAAAGTGTAACAGATGAACACCGAGCTGCCGGAACTCAGCGTTGCGCAAATATGGCGCTATCCGGTCAAATCGATGGGCGGTGAGCGACTGGAGCAGGCCGAGGTCGGCCGCCGCGGGCTTGTGTGGGATCGGGGATGGGCTGTTCGCGACGAAAAGATCGGGGTTACGCGCAGCGCCCGCTACATTCCGCGCCTCTTGCTGTGTTCAGCACGCTATCTGCCGGGAACAAGCGCGGGAACAGTTCCTCACGTCGAGATCACGCTGCCTGATGGCAGCTTGGTTGGTTCGGATGATCCAGGTGTTCACCAACGCTTATCAACAGCGATCGGCCGTGAAGTTACCCTGGTATCGACCGGATCGTTATCCGGTGAGGCTATGTCCCGGCAAGCGCCTTATGAAACAGGCGATTTCGAAACGGAAATGCGGATGATCTTCGGGCTGAAGGATGATGAGCCGCTTCCGGACATGCAGGCGATGATGAAGGACGTGAGCAGGTCGGATGTCTTCATGCAGACCTTTCACGATTCCTTCTCGATCAATGTTTTGACGACATCGTCCATTCGCCATCTGCAAAACCATGTGCCGTCGGCCAACCTTGATGTTCAGCGTTTCCGGTCAAATATCATTGTCGATGACGGGGGCGAATGTGATTTCGAGCGTGAACTTGAATGGATCGGCAAGCGGATCGCGGCAGGCCCCGCTATCTTTGATGTGGTGGCTGGCTGCGCGCGCTGCACGATCATTGCAGCAGCGCAACAAGGCGGGATTGCGCGAGATTTAACCATTACCCGCACTGTGGTTCGGGAAATGAAGCAGGTCATGGGCATCTACTGTAATGTGCATCAAGATGGCATTATTCGAACAGGAGATGCGGTAACGGTCTTAAACGATGATGCGGCCGGTGCGTAAAACCCCCGTGACTGGCAGGTCGGCGCAAATTCGGCCGGCTGCTAACCGCTGTTGTTGATCCTGTATGCTACCCCGATCCGTTTGCATGCAGTGGCGCGGCGGTTGAGGATCTTGGCGACGATCCTGTCTGCCTGATTGCCCGGTGGCGCCGAAACGGTTCTTGATTGGCCACGCGCGCCGATGCGGCCCCAGGCAAGTTCAATGATTTCCTGGCCAAACAGATCGCGGCTGCGGCTGATCCGATAATGGCGGCGGCAATTGCGCGTGTGGTCAATCGCAACAAGTGTGATTTCGCGCAAATGTATCAGATGATGCAGCTCCATACCGTGATTTGAGCAGAGCGGCCGGCAATGGCAAAATGCATAATCTGAATCAGTGGCCGCCAAATTGATTCACAGGATTGATCATTCGCGTGGCTGGGGCTGAACAAGCAAACGGCCTGTCTTTCATTACAAAAGACAGGCCGCCGCCTAGATAATGGTTAAAAGACGATCAGAACTGGAAGACCACCGCTGCGCTCGGACGGAAGGATTCAAAGTTCTTGAAAGTATCGACACCCAACCTGAGGCGCACGCCGCTGTTGCCGGTCAAGCCGCCCAGCCCAATGTCCTTGGTTCCGACTTCGGCACCGATACCGTAAATCACGCCGTCGCGATCGCGGCTGCTCGGACCATCGTCGGTATCGACGAGATCGTCGTCATCAAAATTGTTTTCACCTTCGACCCACATATATCCGACGCGGCCGAAGAACATGCCGCTTTCGCCCACGCGCACGCCGAACCGGCCGGCGGCACCATATTCCCAGTCAATGTCGGAAAAACCATAAGCGCCAAAGCCTTCGGCACCGACAAAAAACGCACCGAGTGGAACGTTCGCGCCAACAGTGCCGATGATCAATGCGCCTTCAGTCGGGTCACTGATGCCGATAGAGTTAATTTCGTCGCGGCGGTCATACACATCATAGCCACCGCCAATGGCAACATAGGGCTCAAAGCCGAATGCATTGGTTCCGTCCGGAGCAGTGACATCCTGAGCAAAAGCCTGTGCAGGCAGCAATGCCACGCTACCGGCCAGGAAAAGAGCAGTCTTCATATGCATATTGAGCAATCCATGTATTGAGTTTGATAAATCATGCGCCTCCCGAACCATGCAAAACCCGTGCAGTTCCGGCAGTTTGAGGCAACGATAATTCAGTGTGACAAATTTGCTACACGCCTGTGGAGCGCAATCGAGCTTGCAGAGCCATAATCAGACACCGACCACTGCCGATATGGCTGCACAGTGCCTCAAAGCTGGCAAAGCACCCGTTTCCGGTTCTTGATGAAGAGCAGTCACGAAGTGGGCATTGCCCACCCCGTGAGTTCTGCAACGCGTTTTACAGGCCGTCGAGACCTTTGCTGACCAGCACATTCACCGTAACACGGCGGTTCTGGGCCTTTCCTTCGTCGGTATCATTGCTTGCTGCCGGGTCGGCTTCGGCCATTCCGGTGGGAGTAAGCATGCGATAAGGCTTCCACCGGCAGGCCTGTTGCAGATAATTGACGACGCGACTGGCGCGCTTTTCGCTAAGGTCCTGGTTGAGTTCCTCGCTGCCTGTCGAATCTGTATAGCCAACCACAAGCAGAAGAGCATTGTTGGTCGCGTCGGCCGTGGCTGCCGTGCCGCAAAGCTCGGCTTTTGCCTGTTCGGACAGAACCGCCTTACCCGTGTCGAAGTTCACCGTGGTCGTACTTTTGATATTGTACTTGTCCAGATCCGCCATGCGGCCGCGCAACGCTTCTGTGGCAGCACTCTGTTCAGCAAAGCGCTGATCAGTGCCGTTGTAGATCATCGTGGCAGTCTTGAGATCCTTGTTCTTCAGATCAATCTGACTGGCCACCAGTTCACCGCCTGTCTGCATCGTCTTGACGCTGACCGGCAGGCCGTTGAGTAATGAAGACGCTGCAAGCCGGGTACGGTTGAGGCTCAGAAAACCACCGCGAACACTGATACGCGTGGCATCATTGATCGTAATGACTGATTTGGTGCCGTCGGCTGCGGTAATCTGCATCCGATCGCCGCTGCGCGCTGAAATGACACCTTCGATTTCGGGGCCTTTTGTCGCAGGTTCAGGTGAGGACGTATCAGTCACCGCCCCGGTCAGCCCGGTCTCAGGCATGACCTGCTGTGCAGACACGCTGCCCCAGGCTGGCGCGGCCAGGATCGACATCAGCAACAGGGCTTTTGAGCCCTTATAAACAACACGCATTGCGCTACTCCTTGAAACTTGCCCGGCCATGTGGCGCGTGACTGCAGTCATGATAGCCCAACAGCCAATCGCTGCTGGTGCATCCGCTGCTTGAACCCGCACCCACTGTGTGTTGAAATGCACGGCATGTAGCTGCATCCGAACATTCAGGATTTCACCCGTGTCATGCAGACATTGCCAGCGCCTGAATAAGCAGAATCCTGCTCTGAAGGGTTCGGCGAGCAGAGCAGAATGTGAGGCAAACCGTTAAGGCGAAACTTCTGCAGGCAAGCATGCGCAAAGTGTGAATACCTGGAATCTGAAAACCTGTGGTGATGCAGGGGCACAAGGTCGCTCGACGCCTGAAGTTTCGGCTCTTGCGCTTGCAGGCAGACATATCGACGCAAGCAGCACGGACAACAGCAATGAGCGCAGGGCTTGCCTGCCACCATCAGCTTGACATGTGGGTTGCGTTGCTCGCCTTGTAGCTTTGCCTTGTGAGAAGAAGCTGCCGACCCGCAACCCTATCCATTACAGCGCCGGCACATCGATTACCCGGAACACATTGCCGGCACCTGCATCGCGCACCAGGTCCACCCGTTTGCCGTTCCAGTGATAATCGAGATGCCTGCCCTGCACCGGTTTTGAAGCACAGTCAGGATAGAACAGGCCGACGCATTCACCTCCGGCATGACGTACGCTGCAATATGCCAGGCCATCTGAAGCTTGTGCTTTCAGCCGGGCGCCAAGCTGCTGGGCCGGCAGGTAAATATCCGGATCCAGGAACGGATCGCTGGCGCTGGCGCCTGCCCTCAGATCGTGCAGATCGGCATCTACGTTAAGGATTATCTCGCGAAATTGCGAGGTCCACCCCGGCTCCTCGGCCGTTTCTGCCATGAAGCGGGCATGGTGATGGATCGTTTCAAACAGGGCAGTCCGGAACGATCCTGCCACGTAAAGCACGCCATAGGAGCCATCGGAAAACCGGCTTGGCCGGTCCATGCTAGCGTGGGTGAACGGCGCCATCAGATAAGAAGCGCCATTGCCGCCGGCGCGGCGGTCAGGCGGTATTGCATCAAGATTGCCGATCATGGACATGATTCTGGGATTGGTCTTCTGCTCAGCCGAAATCAGCAACGGCCAATCAGCAGGATCGGCAATGTCTTCGAAAATATCGATAGGCGGGAAGCTGCTTCTGATGATCCTGACAGCGCCGGTCCAGCGCACGGTGCTGACCGGAATATCACTGGCAGTAACGTCCCTGCCGCTTGTCACCAGCCACCACGCTCTGCATCAAGATAGCGGCGTACGCGCATGAGGTCAGTCAATTCGCCGCCCAGCATGATATCGAGCGCGCTTGCCCCGCCAAAAGCGGCATTTTGCGCCCTGATCCAGGCATAGGCGCGCTGCGGTTCGCTAAAGATGATCCGCAGCGCCTTGTGAATACCCATCAGATTGGACAGCCGGGCACGACCATCGCGCGACAGCCGTCCAACCCCTTCGGCTTTCCAGCGCCTGTAGGACCGCACCGGCACATCCAGCAGCATTGCTGCTTGTTCATCGGTCAGCTTCCATTTGCCGAACAATATCCTCGCCGCCCGGAACATGGCCGCGCCCTCTTCCTGAGAAAGGGGGCGATGGCTTAATGGGCTAGGAGCAGTTTCAACAGCCTGTAGTGACAGCATCCTGATCTCCTTTTGGCATTATTAGCAATTATGATGCCATTTGGCAATGTCATGCATAGGAACTGATACAGGTGATGCTGCGATGCAGATGGTCGTGCGCTGATCTGCCTCAGCTTGTTGCTTCTGATCCCGGGGCGATTGTGGATCGTGGCTTGCCGAGCAGTTCCATTGCCGCTTTGCGTGGCTGCCCCTTGGCATCAACATAGGCATAGAGCGTGGAAACCGACACGCCGAGCTGCTGCGCCACCTCGCGCGCGGCATTGTCCCGGTCCGCCATCAGCGCCATCGCAGCTTTCAGCTTTTGGCGGGTCATGACACGTGGACGCCCGCCGGCCCGCCCCCGGGCACGGGCCGCGGCCAATCCTGCCATGGTGCGTTCGTGAATCAGGTCGCGTTCGAACTCGGCCAATGTGGCAAAGATGCCAAACACCAGACGGCCCGCGGCGGTCGTGGTATCGATATCGCCGGACAGCACTTTCAGCCCGACACCGCGGTTCTGCAGATCACCGACCAGCCCGACGATATGCGGCAGTGAACGGCCGATGCGGTCAAGCTTCCAGACGATCAGCGTGTCACCAGCGCGGATGATGTCGAGCACGCGCTCAAGCCCGGGACGCTCTGACAACCGACCCGAACACACATCTTCGAGAATGCGATCGCACCCCGCCTGCTCCAAAGCATCGCGCTGCAGATTCAGGCTCTGCTCAGCTGTCGATACCCGCATATATCCAATCTGCATCCCTGCGCGCTCCTTTTATGCAGAAACTAGCAAAAGGGAGGTTTACCGGCCATAGGTTCATGAACGGCTTGATGTAGGGATAGAGCAGGTTCTGGCAGTGTTTAGCCACACTACACGACCTTTCCAGCAAACCGGGGTTTGTTGGAAAAATTTGCCTCGAGTGATTTAACATTAATAATGGATATGTTTCAGCTCGTCTGACAATTGGACATGACGTCTGCGCACAAATCAGCCTCACATGTTGTGAAATGAGCAAGGGGATCTCAAGGAGAGTCAGATATGCGCGTAAACGCAGTCAGATGCGCTGTTCGAGACAGTTTGCAATCTGCAAGAAGCTGACATGTTTTTATAATCGAGATCTGATTACCGTCGAACATTTAACAATTTTCAGAAGATTGTTGGCAGCAGAACCAACGAGAGAACCTTATCGCCTGCCGGAGTTCGGGCATCCTCCGCCTGACGCTCATGGCACTGTTCCGCCTCATCGCGGCTCTGCGCCGCGTCAGGAAGGCTGCTTGAACCTTCGATGGATGAAAAGCCTTAAATAAGCAAAATAATATAAATGCAGATTTGTTAATGACAGACACTTTTAATAGCAAGTAGATATCTATGTCCGTAAGTTCGCTTCATAAAATCCCAAGTGATAATTCATCAGCAGGTAAAGAGCGGATTGCGTGGCTTGACATAGCACGTGGTGCTTCAATCCTGCTTGTGGTAGTTTTTCACGCATCTATTTATCTAGATAGTCATGGAGTTATCAACCCCATATATTGGAAGATAAATAATCTATTTGCAGCTATAAGAATGCCACTTTTTTTTGGAATTTCAGGCCTTTTAGGCGTAAGATTATTGCAGTTAGATCTCAAAGCAGTACTCTTGCGTAAGACGGCAATGCTATGGTATCTTTATACATTGTGGACTGCCGTTCACTGGATATTTGGTCTGTCACAAAATAAAGAATTATCTCTTACTGATCTATTATCAAGTTTGTTATTTCCGCATCAGGTACTTTGGTTTATATGGGCGCTGGGAATATATTTTCTCATTGCCAAGCTTGTAAGCGTTCATTTAAGATTTCCTGTTATTATAGCCTCATTAGGAATAGCGACATTAGTTCACGCCGAAATGCTGCTAGTAAATTATCCGCCCTTTTTCAAATCAGTAGTTTATTTACCATATTTTCTCAGTTGCATCTGGTTTTCAGAATTTATCTATAAACTGATGATAGTAGGCTGGAAAAGATTAGTTATATTATTAGCTATGTATTCTACCCTTTTCTATGGAATGTATTCCAATATAATTGGTCCTGTTACTCAACCAATTTTGAATATTCTTGGATTGTTCGTTGGAGCTGCTATCTCACATCAAATAGTTTATATAAAACCTGCTTCTGAATTACTAAAATCCCTAGGAAAGAGAACGCTAGAGATTTACCTTATTCATTCCATCATTATTCTATCTTTGTCTTCAGTTCTTGATTGGGCTGTTATCAGCAACTTGAAAATGGCAGACCTTTGGATACTGCCCCTTGTTTGTATCATCGCGATCATGGGTGCCTTAGCCATAAAAAGGATCTCTGATCATTTGGGTGTTTACTGGCTTTATGCACTACCTCATTGGCTATCCTCACTCGCCAAAGCGGAGAAAATTGCGCCAAACTAGCGTTTGGGCAAGCGGATGAATTTCCGATGATGGTGGTGCCGTGCAGCACGTTAAAGGCAGCAAACCGGGTCTTTTCGCCATGTCGCTTTTAATCCGAAGGCTATCGTGCCGGAGTGGCATTTCTTTATCGGCAGGTTGGTCCAGGCGTGATCGAGCGCTTGGATTGGTAACTTTTCGTCACAAGAAAGCTAACCGGCGTGGGTAAATTTGAGCTGGATATCTGGCGGCGGCAGTATGGGCCGGGTTTAGAAAGCCATCGGACAGGAGCCTTTCAACAAGGCTTCTTTTTCCGCCCGCTGCGGAACGAACGTTGGCGATGCCGAAGTGGCCGCTGTCCGCCGGAAGCCTGGCGGATAGTGTGACCGACACTGCGTCCCAGATTTTTGGCATAGCTCCAGCGCCGGAACCCGCCGATAGCTCATAGTTTAAGCGGCTATGTTGATGACAGGTCGCTTGCTTCAGGCGGGCGGCCAGAATGCCGTTTCATTGTCTCGATCGGAGGCAGTTCTTCAAAGCACACCATTCCGCTGCTGCGCATCCCGAAGAAACATATCTTCTGCCGCCGAAAAACCATGTTTTTGCAGGCTTCCTGCTTCAGAGATATCAAAACGCTCATTTTGCATTGGCCACTGCGCTCATGTGTTGTGCAGGGTAGTGCCCGCGGTTTGCACGAAATGGGCCGACCATGAGTTGCTTGCTCCGTTCCGCGTAGTTCAATTCGGCGGCCGGCCAGATGTCCCTGCTTCTATCCATGCCGATGCCCAACTCCCGGCGGACGGCCCAAGCCGCCCAGCCTATGGCAGCGGACAAATCATGCGATTTGGCTTGTCCCGCCGATCGATCATGCGGGTTCTGCGCATAATGCAGGAGCATCAGCAAAGCTGCTTCATCAGTAGAACATGCCAGGCTACAACAACACTCCGGCGTCAATCTTCTGCCGATATGCGCCTCGACCAGTTCAAACAGGCTGGCACAAGCGACTGCCGCAATATCGGCACACCCGATGCCTGTGCAACCCAGATCCTGGCAAACCGCTCTCATCGCCGTGGTCCGGCACGTTTCCAAGTCGTCTGCGGCCGACCACCGGCGAAACATCTTGATGAAAACTGTTGATGCGGAAATTGCCTGATGCATGTTGATCTCCTCACCCACCGCTAATGATAACCAATCGCAATTGCAAATGATCTGTGTGGCTGGGCATGCATTGTGCGGTAGACGCGGCGCGAGTGGCGGCGAAAAGGAACAGCATCCGGGTGTAGGCAAGCGGTCTGCTGCTGCTATGGTGTTGCGGCAGCAGCAGCAGGCCAAGAATGACACCGGCTCTTCGTCCGAAACAATATCTCTCAAAACAATATCGTCAGCACCATCGTGATTATTGGCGCAAGCTTGGGCTGGCGCTGGCTATTCTGGCACCCATGCTGCTGATGGTGCCACTGCTTGTTGCTCCCGCATCTGCCAGTCCCATCTTGACCACGCCCGATATTGCAACAAATCGCGAGCAGCAGGCGTTGCAGGGGATTGCCATGCTGGACCAGCGGATCGCCACCTTGGCCTACCGTCTGGCAACGGGCAGCTCGGCCTCTTGCAGCACCCGGACTTTTCTGCCCGGCTTTGCCATCCATCATCTTTCGCAATACCGCGGCAAATATCGCGCTGCTGCCCAGCAGTTATTCGGCCTTGCCGCAGATCCCGTCGTGCTCAGCGTGGCAGCGGACAGTTCGGCGCAGCGGGCCGGCTTGCGTTCGGGCGACCGTGTGCTGGCTGTGGACGGACAATCCCTCCTGCCTTTCGCATCCGACAGTCAGTCTGAAGCCATCGGTTCGGCAGAGTTGGTCGAGGAGATGGAAGGCCGCCTCGACACCGCTTTTGCAGATGGCGAGGTCAGCATGACCATTGCACGAGGCGATGCAGTCCTGACCATTCCTGTCATGGCGCAGGCAGGGTGTTCCAGTCGTGTATATCTGAATCCTTCAGCCAAGCTCAACGCCTACGCTGATGGCAGCAACATCATTGTCACTACAGCCATTTCCACAATTGTCAGGGATGACAGTGAACTTGCCGCCGTGCTCGCCCATGAGCTTGCCCATAATATCCTTGGCCACCCTGCCCGCCTTGATGCCATCGGCCGGTCCGGCAAGCAGGTCCGGCAGACTGAAATCGAGGCGGATCGGTTAAGCGTGCATCTGCTTTATCGTGCCGGCTTCGATCCTGCAGCGGCGGTTCGCCTGTGGAGCCATGTCGGCCCCAGAAACCGCAAGCTGTTCCCAAGCCACGACCATCCCGACTGGCGGCGCAGAATTGCCATCATCACTGATGAAATTGCCCGACTTGCCCAGCAACCAGGCGGCGCTGTGCCCTGATTACTGGCAGACCTAACCGGCAGGTGGTCAGGCTATCGGATGGTCAGGCCATCAGGGCGTGGTGGCCTGCAGCGCGGCGGCAGAAGCATTGGTCGGCAAGCCGCCAAGATCATTGACCAGCCTTATGTATGCATCAAGATAGGCCAGCACGATCACCTGTCCAATGTCGGTGTTCTGGTATCCGGACACCTCCGCCCCGCCATAACCGCTGAACAACCCTCCGGCAAAACCGCTGCCGCCGAACGACAGATCCTGTTTGCGGGCATAGCCTTCGGTCAGCGCTTCTTCCACGGTGGTGCGGGCATTCACTGCCGACAGCGTGACGTTGGCTTCCTTCTTCCGGACATTGAGGCCGCTGGCCAGCCTGCCGACCGTACCGCCGACCAGTCCGCCAAGCATTCCGCCAATCCCGCCGCCGCCTGAATTGTTGTTCGACGACACAATATCAGGCTGCAGGAAGTAATCTGCGGTGCGCACCTGGCCGCCGCCCACATTGGACCCGGCCTGCAATTCGCCATTTTCGGCCAGCGCGCGTTCCAGCGCCCGGTTGTCGAGCGAACGGCCACGATTGACCAACGAGAAACAGCCTGATTTCTGCACAAAGATCTTCAGGATCGCTTCGGGACTGCCCAACTGGAACTCGCGCCACCATTTGTTGTCAGGCTCGATGATGGCGACAGTGCCCAGATTGCGCTGGCATCGCGGGATTTCAGCCTGGCCGCGATCCTGCTGCTGTCTTGCCGAAGACCGGCCCTGTGCAGCGGCAAGCTGCGGAAGGCTGACCAGCGCCAGCGTGGAAGCAAGAGCCATGGCGATCGTTCTGCGCATTTCATTACCCCCAAATCGTGCACTGCAATTGGCAGAATTGCTGCACCTTATTGTCAGCATTGTCCAGCATCCGTGATATAATATTGCCAGCATCAGCGGCCTTGCGTTACACTTGTTTAACCTGCCTACAATACGTGTCTCGACCAGCCATTCGGCGGCAGCTATGGCAGCGCATGCTTCCGCGCCGAACGAAGTTGGATCTGAGCACGACTATGTCACTCCAGCCCAGAATTGGTCTTGATGTCTGTTCAAGCCAGTTCAATGCTTTCATCAACTCCTTTGCCGCAGCAGTCCGGGCCACCGGCGCAACAACGGCAATTATTCCCCACCACTTCACAGAGTTGAGGGATTTTGATGGAGTGATCTTTCACTGGCCATATTTTCTCAACGCGCATTGCAACAAGGGTCATGCGTTCAAGGCATTGCTCCACCTTGCGCTTGCCAAGCGACTTTACGGCCTCAAGATCATCTGGGTGGCGCATAATGCCGTGCCGCATGAAGGGCGCGGCAACCGGTTGCTCCGATGGATGTTCTTTCGTTTGCTTGATGGCATTGTCTATCTGTCGCAAACATCAAGAAGCATGGTCCGGCAGGAAAACCCGGTTGCTGGCCGGACCCACGAAATGGTGACGGTGCATGGCTCCTACCAGGGTTTCGTAGCTGTATCGGCCATCCCGCCTCTTGCTCCCGAAGAGCCGTGCCGCCTGCTGACATTCGGGCTTGTGAGGCCCTACAAGGGGCTGGACCTGCTGATTGAGGCGGCAAAAGCTGCCTCCGGCAAACTCCATCTGACAGTGCTGGGGAAAATTCGCGATCTTTCCTATGCGCAAGCGCTTGCCCGGGCTGCATCAGAGTCTGCCTGCATTACACTCGACCTTCGGGAAGAGGCGATCGATGACAAGGAACTGGAAGCCGCCATTGACCGCGCGCATGGCATTGTCCTTCCCTATCGCAAGATCCTGAACAGCGGCGCGGCCATTCATGCCTTGTCGCGCAACCGACCCGTGCTGGTGCCGGACCAGGGAGCCATGCCGGAACTCAGAACCGCGCTGGGGTCGCCATGGGTGCATTTGTTCAGCAACGCGATTGAAACTGCGGACATTGACCGGTTTGCAGACCGCCTGCGGCAGGCAGCCCCATGCGCGCGTGTCGACATGGCTGCGTTTTCCTGGACACGCGTAACAGACGATCTGGCCCGCTGTTTTGCGGATCTGGGCATTGTGACCAGACCGGAAAAACAACGGGCCAGGACAGAGCATGTGTCATGACCGATATGCGTGAACGTCTGATTGGCGGTGCCCTGGTATGGGCGCGGCTGCACGCTGCCCGTGACCTGCGCAACGGCAAGGGGGCAAAAGCTGCGCTGATCATCCCGCCTGCCGCTGCCGGCAGTGTCGGGGATGCAGCCATGATCAACGCCACATGCGCAGCGCTGCGCGAGCGCGGATTTGCGCATATAGCGCTTGCCTCGCCCGGTGGCTGGGAGGCGCTGTCGGACATTGACGAATGGCTGGACCTCAACGCCTGGTTCTTTGGTCAGAGCCGGCGGGTATTGGCACGCGGCGTGCGCCGGTTGGGGGCATTTTCCAGAAGCGTGCTGATCGGGGCCGATTGCATCGATGGTGTGTACAATCCTGGATCAATCACGCGCCGCCTCACCTTGCTGCACGAACATGCCGGCATCGGCGGCGAAACGACTGTGCTGGGGTCAAGCTTCGGCCTGCACCCCGACCCTGTCGCGGTTGAACGGCTGCGGTCCTTGCACCGCGATATCGTCATCTGCGCGCGCGACCCTGTGTCATACAACAGGCTTGCCACAGCCACCGGACGGCCGATCCGCCAGACGGCCGATCTTGCCTTTCTGATCAAGTCCGACCTTGGCCATGATGCCGCGCGTGTGGCGCTGGCGTTTATCGAACGGCAGGCAAAAACCGGGCGCCGAACCATCGGCCTCAATATCAATTTTCTGATCGAGGCGGCACATCCCGGCTTTGCCGCGGCGCATCGCCGCCTTGTCGACCGCCTGCTGGCGAGCGAGCATGCGCTGCTGCTGGTGCCGCACGACAACCGGGGCAAGACAACCGATGCATCATTGCTCGACATGGCGATTGCCCATCTGACCCCTGCCCAACGCGAGCATGTGGCCATGCTGCCGCCTTCGCCGCCTTGCGCGACCAAGGCCGTGCTGGGCAGGCTGGATGCCATTGTCACAAGCCGGATGCACGCAGCGATCCTGGCGCTGAGTACAGGAACCGCAGCCATCAGCTTTGTCTATCAGGGCAAATTCGAAGGATTGTATCGCCTGCTGGGCCTGGAAAACACCGGATGGCTGCTTGATCCTGCCGAACTTGTGCATGATTCTGTTGCCACCACTGACCGCATCTGCGCGCTCATTGCCGATGCCCATCAGTCCGACAGGATAATTGCTGCGGGCGTTGCCAAGGCGCGGGCACTTGCCGATGATAATTTTGCCTCATGACGGCGCTGCCTGCCTTGGCAGCAGGGAAGCCGCGCACGGGCATGATACCTGACAAATGCTAATGAGCATTGTGGGTGGGGGGAATATGTCGATGCACATTTCTGGTCACAACCATCGTTTGTCACGTTGGCACTGGGTCTTGATCCTTGCCGGCGTGGCGCTTTGCGTGCGTGTTTTTACCAGCCATCTCGCGCCTGTTTTTACCGATGAGCTGTTTCACGTTCTGGCCGGCCAGGCGATGGCGCAAGGCCGCGGGACGGCGCTGATCGATGGCCATTATGACCGGGGCTGGCTTTACACCGCCGCAGTTGCCGGATTGTACCGCATGGATGGCATGAATGGCATGGGCAGCGTGGCGTTGGCCCGTTTGCCGGCGCTGCTGGCTGGTGCTGTCTGCCCGGCACTGCTGTTCCTGCTGGTCGACCGCACTGCCGGCAGGGCCGCTGCCATTATCGCCGCAGCGCTGCTCACTCTCGATGCATTGTCAGTGGAATACAGCCAGTTTGCCCGCTTCTATACAGCGCAACAGCTGTGCGTGCTGGGCATGGTGCTGGTGGGGCATGACGCACTGCACCGCCCTTTGCGGCAGGCTGTGCCAAGAGGGTTGGGCGCATTGGTGCTGGCGATCCTGGCCATTCATTTTCAGGTTACATCAGTCGTTGTCGTGGCGGCGTTCGCTGGCTTTGTCATGGGCGAGGTGCTGCTCAGACCCTCTGTGCGGGCATGGCTCTGGCAGAAACAACGCCGCTGGTGGGTCGTAACAGCGCTGATACTCATGCTGGTTGTGGGGCTGGCGAGTGTTGTTGCACTGTGGCCGATGCTGCAGACAAGCGATGGCTGGGCCGAGGCAAACCGGTCCAATCTGCGCTTCTATTTCGATGCACTGCTGGCCAGCTGGCCAGTGCTGTGGCCATTGACCGGGTTCCTGACGCTGGCAGCGTTGTGGTGCTGGCCCCGCGTGACCATTTTATGCGTGCTGCTGTTTGCCACCACCTTTGTGGTGCAGTCGCTGGGCAGCATGAAAACCGCGCGCTATCTGTTGCATGTCCTGCCATTCCTGTTTGCCTTGTGGGCCATGGGCAGCGTTGTGGCATTAAGAGCGCTGGCTGCCGCCTTGCGCATAATGGCAGAACGGATCCACGCCGAACGCGGCACACAAGATGTGGCAACAGCGCCCTTCACCATGGCCGGTTTTGTCATATCCGGTCTCTTCATATCCGGTCTCGCCATATCCGCGATGGCCATTCTCCTGCCCAATCCGGCGCTTGCCACCACACTTGCTGCAACATTGCGCAGCGTTGGCCCTGTCCTTCACAATCCTGCCATCCTGCTTGCCGAACCCGATGATCCACCTTGGTCAACAGGCAGCGATGCCCTGCGCGCGACCGTGCCACACGATGCCCTGCTGGTGTCGGCAGATGTCATGCGAACGGCCCGGCATCTGCGCGCACCGCAGCTGTCCTTCAGAAGTGACGGCGACCCACCCGGCAGCTTCTTCCCCGTGGATCAGCGCACAGGCTTGCCGCGCGTCGGCCGGCCCGACAGTCTGGAGCTGCTGATCCGCTGCACCCGTCATGGCGCAATATTGGTGCCGCAAAGCAAATGGCGCACTTTTGCCGTTAGCGACGCTGCTGCACAGACGGTGGAGCGGTTGACCATGCGCCTGCCCGCCCCGCCCGGATTTCGCCTTTACCGCTGGAGCCATGCGCCTGCCCGCATGCCGGGCTGTGCAACAGTGACGCAGGCGCTTGGCAAATGATGCAGCGCAAGCAAACCCTGGCTGTGGATGCTCATGTCCATCTGCATGGAAACGCCATGCCGGATTGGGAAGCCATTGCCCGCCAGATGCTGACGACGGCAGGCGAGCCGGTCGATGCAGGCGCGCTGCTGCTGACGGAAATCGGCAGCCCGCACGGGTTCTGCGCGACGCAGGCGTTGATGTCGGATGGGTCGCAGGTACGTCAGCTGGACGGCGCACACGCCTTGTGCATTACCACCTCCTGCCTTGACCTCATCGTGATTGCCGGGCGGCAGGTGGTGACATCGCAGCGCCTGGAAGTGCTGCTGCACGGCACGCTTGATGCGCCGGCCGACGGCACCGATGTTGCAGAGGTGCTGCGCTGGGCACAGGACCAGGGAGTGCTGGCCGTGCTACCCTGGGGCTTTGGCAAATGGACAGGCATACGCCGCCGCCAGATTGCACGTCTGCTGGATGACCACCCCCACCTGCCCGTAGGCGACGTGCCCACCCGGCCCCGCCTGTGGCCAGAGCCGTTGCTGCGCGCCGCTGCCGCTGCCGGCCGCTGCGTGCTGCGCGGCACCGATGCGCTGCCGCTGCCCGGCGATGCAACCCGCATCGGCAGCTTTGGTCAGATCGTGGAGGTGGAGCCATCTGTTCACGGAACGGCCACTGCTGTCCTGCGCGCGCTGCAACAGCCGGACAACAGCCGGCCATACGGTCGCCGGATGAATACGCTGAAATCCCTGCATGTTCAGGGGCGCTTTCAATGGCACTCCCGCTCAGGAAACGCGGTTCTGTGAAAATCCTGATGATCGCGCCACAGCCCTTCTTTACCGAACGCGGCACACCCATCGCCGTGCGGGCCGCAGCAACCGTGCTGGGCGCAGCGGGGCACGATGTGGATCTGCTGGTGCTGCACGAAGGGGCTGACATTGCAATTCCCGGTGTTCACATCATCCGCAGTGCGCGACCGCCGGGGATCGGACCGGTACCGGTCGGCTTTTCCCTCGCCAAGCTGGCCTGCGACGTTCAGCTGAGCTGGGCTGCCTGGCGGCTGATTAACCGCAAGCGGTATGATGTGGTGCATGCAGTGGAAGAAGCGGTTTTCCCGGCACTTGCCGCACGGCGGTTTTCCCGGTTCCGGCTTGTCTGGGACATGGATTCCTTGCTGGTCGACCAGATGATGGAGGCAGGCGGATGGAAAGGCAACGCCGCAGCCTGGCTCCGCCCTCTGGAACAGATGGCGGCGCGCGGCGCAGACTTGCTGCTGCCTGTCTGTCCGGCGATTGCAGAGGCTGCTGCCAGAATGGCGCCGGGCAAGCCGATCCACGTCCTGCCTGACATTGCCGTGCCGGCGCCATCGGGCCCGCGCCCGACGCATGTGGCCAATTTGCGGGCAGCATTGCCGGACCGGGCAGTGCTTGCCCTCTATGTCGGCAATCTGGAACCCTATCAAGGCGTGGACGATGCCATCGCTGCCATGGCGCTGCTACCAGACGACAGCCGCGTGCAGCTGGTGGTGGTCGGGGGAACCGATGTGCATCGAACACAGGCGCAGAGCCGCGCCACAGCTGCCGGCATCGCTGACCGGGTGACGCTGGCAGGGCCGATGCCATTAGAACATCTTCCTCATCTTCTGGCACAGGCAGACATCCTGCTGTCACCACGCCGCAGTGGAGTGAACACACCCATGAAGATCTATGCTTACATGGCATCCGGGCGACCCATTGTTGCAACGGCGATCCGCTCTCACGATCAGGTGCTCGACAACAGCATGGCAGTACTTGTTCCACCCGGTGCCTCTGACCTGGCATCGGCGCTGGTCAGGCTCCAGCACGATCCTGCCCAAGCCGCTCTGCTTGGCAGGGCGGCGCGAACAAAAGCGGAAACGCAGTTCAGTGCCGCAGCTTTTGCCCGAAGATTGCTGGATGCCTATAAATTACTGGAACCAAACAGATATTAATCGATACTTATTGAAATCAAGCAATGGTGGTATGCTGAGCCTATTGGAGTCGAGTATGGGGCATCGGGCGCAGGCAACAGCAAGGCGGATACCGGATCAATCCGAAATTTCGGTAGTTGTGCCCCTTTACAACGAAGCCGATAACGTCGTGCCTTTGTACCAGGCGCTTTGTGAAGCACTTGATGACGATCCCTGCACCTTCGAATTCATATTCGTGGACGATGGCAGCGCCGATGATACGCTTGCCCGGCTTGTGCAGCTCACCACTCGTGACGCCCGTGTCCGGATCGTGGAATTATCCCGCAATTTTGGCCAGACAGCAGCCATGGCAGCGGGTATTGATCACGCACGGGGGCACAAGATCGTCACCATGGACGGCGATTTGCAAAACGATCCGCGCGATATTCCGCAGCTGCTGACGGTGCTTGAAGATGATCATGACATTGTCGCAGGATGGCGGCGGCAGCGGCAGGATGAAGGCAAGCGGGTCTGGGTCAGCCGGATTGCCAATCGCATCATCAATCTGGTCCTTGGCGTGCAGGTCCGCGATTCAGGTTGCTCGCTGAAAGCCTATCGCCGCGATCTTATCCAGTCACTGCCGCTGCATGGCGAAATGCACCGTTTCATTCCTGCGCTGTCGCAGCTGGCAGGTGCGCGCATCGCACAGGTAGAAGTGCGTCATCATCCGCGCCGATTTGGCCAATCCAAATATGGTTTTGGGCGCATCCACAAGGTGGCTTTCGACATCCTTTCCATCCATTTCCTGCTGCGTTACGCCCGGCGGCCGTTGACCTGGCTTCTGCCATCTATCGGGCTTTGCCTGTTGCTGGGGTCCGTGGCGATCGCCGTGGGCTTTGGCGAGGCAGAGCCGACAGTGCCATGGTCGATTGCCGTGCTGCTGTTTTCCATGGCGGGGTTCCTTACCATATGGTCACTGGCAGGCTTCCTGTTTGCCGCCGGTGAGCCGCGTGTGACCAGCTTTTCCGCCATTGGTGCACGCCCGCACAGCAATGCGCGCCGTAAGCAGGCAGGTGCGGCATGAACACTGCGCCGCCGCTGAGCGTGGTCGTGACCGTGGGAAGCCGGTGTGATCCGCTGCCGCAGCTGGTGCGCGATATACGGCGCGGATTTGCCGATCGCAGACATGAGATCATCATCGTCATTTCCTCAGACAACCGTGATACCTCTGATGAGCTTGATCTGCTGGAGCAAATGGATGTGCGCGTCCTCGATCTGCCGGCGCGGTTCGGCGATGCAGCGCGGCTGCGCGAAGGCGTGCGGATGGCGCAGCACGATCTTTTGCTGTTGCTGCCAAGCTACCACCAGATCGAGCCGGCCAGTCTGCCTGATGTCGTGGCCGCTCTTGATACTGCTGATCTTGCCGTGTGCGCACGCACCAAGGCGGGGGATCGCTGGATTAACCGCTTGCGCTCAGCCGGATTTCGGGGGTTGGGCCGTCTGGCAGGCTCCCAATTCGATGATTTTGGCTGCCTGGTAAGGGCCGGACGACGCGAAGTGCTCGAAACCGTGACGCTGCAGGACAACCAGGTCAATTATCTTGGCACGCTGGCAGAGTTTGCCGGCTTTACCGTGCTCCAAGTCGAACTGCCACGCACGCGGGCAGATCACGACCGGCCCGCGCATGGCCCGCGCCGCTATTTCGAAGGCGTGCTCGACGCGCTGTCGGTCAGCTTTCTCGTGCGGTTCCTGACCAAGCCATTCCGGCTGTTTGGTGCAGTCGGCGCGGCGCTGATACTGGCCGGACTGTTGATGGCCGTGGTGCTGGTGGTCCAGCGGTTTGCCGGTGTCGGACTCGCTGATCGCCCCGCGCTGCTGCTGGCCGTGCTGCTGATCGTGCTGGGCCTGCAGATTGCTTCTGTTGGCCTGATTGCCGAAATCGTGCTGTTCACGCGCTTGCCCAAGGGTTCCACTTACCGGGTGAAACACATCCATAGCCAACCGCAAACCAGGCGCGATGCTGTTGCGGACGAGGCGCCACAGACGCGCAAGCTGTCCAGCGCCGAGGGGGTCAGGTGAATGAAGATGTTGCAATCCTTGGCGGCGGGATAGTGGGACTGCTGATGGCGATCCGGGCACTTGAATACGGCCGCCGCCCGATCGTGCTGGAGCGTGGAGCGATCGGCAGGGGTGCAAGCTGTGCCAGCCTCAATGTCGTGCATGGCGGTCTGCGTTCGTTGCAATCGCTGGATCTGCAAGGCTGGCGCCGTGCGCGTCGGGCGCAGGGATGGTGGGCAAGGCATCATCCGCGCCATGTGCGGCCCTTGGTATGCACCATGCCGCTTTACACGCGCAGCCTGCGGTCACGCACGGCAATGCGCGCCGCGTTTGCGCTGGATAGAGCATTGACGCAGCTTGAACCAGGGTCGATCGCGCTTGAGGGGCGCCTGCGCTCGCGGGCCGAAGTGCTGGACCGCTGGGATGTCGCGGCGGCCGGGCTGACCGGGGCGGCCGAATGGCGGGAATGGAGCATCGCCGATCCCACCGCGCTCATGCAGGAGCTGGCTGATACAATCCGGGCACAAGGCGGCAGCATGCGCGAAGGCGTGGACACCTGCGCCATCACGCGCCACAACGGACGTATGGCCGCAGTGCAACTGGCCGATGGCGATGTCGTGGAGGCGACTGCCATGCTGTTATGCGCCGGCAGCGCCGGTCAGACACTCGCCCGACGGATCGATCCTGGCGTGCAGGTCCCTTCATCCTGTACCCTTGGCTGGAACGTGCTGTTCGATCGATCCATGCCCACAGATACTCTGGCAGCCAACAAAATGCTGGCCGTCTCGCCGGTGGCCGGGCGCGGACGCAGCCTGTTCCTGCGTGAGGAAGGCGGCCGCACCCTGGCTGGCACCGGTTATGCGGCATGTGAGGCAGGCGATAGACCGGTGCAGCCTGCCGCAGCTGATCTCGACCTGTTCTGCAGCGATGTCATCAAGGCTTATCCCGCGCTGGCCGATGCCGCCATTCTGGAAGTCCGCGCCGGGCAATTGCCGGACAATGGCACGCCCGGCACGCTGCGTCAGGCCGACCTGCTGATCGATCATGGTGCCTGTGGCGGCACGCCCGGTGTGCTGACCTTGTCGGCGACGAAACTGTCGACTGCGCCGCTGCTCGCCAGCGATGCTGCCAGCTGGCTTTGGGGCAGGCCATTGAAAGACCAGACATGAGTGCGCTTGAACCTGGTGGCACAATTGCAGTGACCGGCGTGACCAGCGCGCTGGGAGCAGCGCTTTGCCGCAGCCTGCTTGCCAATAGTTATCGCGTGCGCGGCCTCCTTCGTCAGCCGATGGCACAGTGGAACAATGTGCCGGATTTTACCGTGGTGCATGGAGATCTTGCCGACAGGGATGCATTGGCGCGGCTCGTGACCGGCGCTGATGGCGTTGTCCATATTGCGGCCATGTTCCGCAACGAGGGTTCCTGGGAAGAATTCGTCAATATCAATGTCGGTGGCACCGAACGGCTGCTTGATGCCTCGCGTGCAGCGGACGTCGGTCGTTTTGTCCATTGCTCCACCACCGGGGTGCACGGTTCTGTTGCCGATACGCCTGCGGACGAGGATGCGCCTTTCGATCCGCGTGACAATTACCAGCGCACCAAGCTGATGGGCGAACAGCTGGCCCGGTCGCAGGCGGGACAGGGCGGCATGGAAGTGGTCGTGATCCGGCCTGCAGCCATCTATGGCGTGGGCGACCTGCGCATGCTCAAGCTGTTCCGGATGCTCAAGCGCCGCGTCTTTGTGCAGATCGGTGCAGGGAACGCCAATTTTCATCCAGTGTTTATCGATGATCTTACAGATGGGTTCACCCGCGCCCTGACAACACCGGACATCGATGGCCAAACCTTTATCCTTGCCGGACCGGAATATCTGCCGCTGCACCGCTATATCGCCGCGGCTGCTGCCATGATCGATGTCCCGCCGCCGATGATCCAGGTGCCCTACAGACCGGTGGAATGGCTGGCCAAAGTGAGCGAGACAGTCAGCGGATGGTTAGGGGTGGAGCCAATTCTGCATCGCCGCCGCCTCACATTCTTCAAGCACAACCGTGCCTTTTCAAACGCGCATGCACGCCAGCGGCTCGGCTACGAACCGCGTGTCGGGCTGGAGGAAGGGCTGGGCCGGATGGTTGCAGGCTATCGTGCTGCCGGGCTGCTGTGATGACGCAGCACGCAACTTCACTGCCCGATCCTGCATCCGGTCCAATATCTGGCAAAACACCTGACGACCGCCCCGATTTGGTCAGTTCAAGCCGGGATTATGCGCGCCGCTTTGCCGGGCAGGCCGGCGAACGGTTTCTGGCGCGGCAGAACGCGCTGGTTGGTACAGCACTGGCGGACAAGCGCGCAATCACCATCCTCGATGTCGGCGGTGGCCATGGACAGCTTGCGCCCTGGCTGCAGCTTGCAGGCCACACAGTCACGGTTCTGGGCAGCGCGCCGCTCGACGAACCGCACAAGATCGGCAAGGCGCATTTTGTTCAGGGCTCGCTTGTGAACCTGCCGTTTCCCGATAAAGCGTTTGATACTGTCATTGCGGTGCGGATGCTTGCCCATGTCCATGACTGGCAAAAGTTCATCAGCGAACTGTGCCGGGTGGCGGCAAATTCCGTCATTGTCGATTTCCCTGCCTTGGAAAGCACCGTTGCTGTATCTGCCCTGCTGCCGCTGAAACAGATGGTAGAACGGGATGCCCGCCCGTTTCGCCGCTTTCGCAAACGCGAGATCGCCGGCGCCTTTGGCCGCTGCGCATTTGATCAGACCGCATATTGCGGCGAATGGCTCCTGCCCATGGCGCTGCACCGTATTGGCCATGGCGCATGGCCCTTGCGATGGGTGGAGGCTGTCGGCAAAAACATTGGGCTGACCCGCCGCTTCGGCAATCCTGTCATCATGCGCGCGGACCGCCGGCCGGCCAAAACGGCGGCAACGACGCGGGGCGTTGCCTCCTGCTCGGCAGATCATGCAGCTTGAGCGATTTTTCCTTCTTTCCCAACCGGCTTGTCCGGATCAGGCAGGCTGCCCGTGCCCCGATGGTACTGTCCGCCGGCATGTTTGCAGCGTCGGGCGCGCTATTCGCGATCGGCACGCTGCTGCTTGCCCGCACCATGCCGATCGAGGCATTTGGCCGCTTTGCGTTGGGAGTGGCGCTGTTCAACCTGTTCTCGCTGGTCGCCCCTGCCGGGCTGGACCAGCTGGTGCTGCGGATGCGTCTGGCGGTTGGCTGGCGGTTAGCGGGGTTGATCGCTGCATCCGGGGTGGCGCTTGGTTCGCTCGTGGCGGTTGTAACCTTCTGGAGCGGGGGGCTGCTGGCCGCAGAAGCTGCAATGACCATGGCCGCGATCGCTGCCGGCGGGATGAGCGTGATGGTGGCCGGCGTGCTGCGCGCAAGCGGACGAACGGCAAGCGCGGTGCCTTACACCACCGGTGCCAACTGGATCATCCTTGCCATCGGTCTTGTGGGGCTGGTCGTTCCTTTCTCATCCGCTCTGGCGCCATTGGCGCTGTTTGCCGCCGGCAATCTGCTGCGGGCACTGATCGGTTGGCGGATGCTGCTGCGCGAACGGCAGCCGGAGCATACAGGAGCACCTGTCGACTGGCCGCAGGCTGCAGCCCTGGTCGGCATTGCCACAGTGGGCACAGCAATGCTGCAGATGGAGCGACTGCTGATTCCCATCGTGCTCGATCTGACCGATCTGGCTTTGTTTGCAGTGCTGTCGTCCACCGTGATGTTTCCCTTCCGCTTGCTGAATCAGGCGGCGGGTTTTGCGCTCACCCCATTGCTGGCGAACGAACCCGACCCGCAACGCCGGCGCGCACTGGTGCACAAAGAAGCCCTGATCGTGACTGCACTGGCAGCCGTGGCAGCGGGATGTGCGGTGGCGCTTGCACCGCCGATCGTGGGGTGGATCACTTCGGATGCCTATCGCATCACTGGCCCGCTGGTGCTGGCCGGCTGCGCCAATGGCATGGTGAAACTGCTTTACGCCGTCACCCGCTCGGTCGTGACGGCATGTGGAACGCGGGCACAGATCGGGCGGTTGAACGGTCTGGGGCTGTTGTGGATCCTGTTGGCTACTCTTGGCGGGGCGACAGGTGCGACATTCGGTCTGACAGGGCTGCTGCTTGGAGTGGCGGCAGGGGGGCTTTTGACCGTGCTGCCGTTGTGGGTGCTGGCGCGAAAGACGTTGCTGGCCTGAGCTTTTGTGGCCCGAGCTTTGTGACTTGAGCTTTGTGGCTTGGGGCTGATAAATTGAGGACAATCAATGGGGGTAACGCAGCTTAAGGAGACAGGAAGATGAGCACGCTTACCGACTTGCGAGATATTCTTGCAGATCTTCGCCCCGCTGAAAAGCAGGAGGACGTTGCCAAGGATGCATCCCTGTTTGATGCAGGCGTGCTCGATTCCATGGCAATGATGGAGCTGGTCCCGGCCATCGAGGAAAAGTTCCATATCGCAGTGAAACCCATGGAGCTCAGCCCGGAAAACTTCGATACACTTGACGCAATGGCGCATTTTATCGGGCAAAAGCAGAACGAAAGCTGATGGCAGCAGCTGGTGGCCCTGACGCTCGCCTGCCCGCCTGGCGGCGGACTGCCGCGCGTTACATGGTGCCACGCATCTTCGCCTCTGTGTGGTGGTATATGCGTCATGGCGCGCTGGTCAGCCGATCTTCCAGAGTGCAGCTGGGCGGCGATATCACTTTTGGCAAAGGAGCAGTGGTCAAGCCCTACACCATCATCCAGACCAGTGGCGGCAAAGTGATGTTCGGCCACAACTGCCGGATCAGCAGCTTCAACCACATTGCGGCAGGCAATGCCGATGTCATTGTCGGCAATGATGTCCGCACCGGATCGCATGTCGCGATCATTGGCACCACACGTGAATATGGCCAGCGTGATCGACTGATCCACAAGCAGGGCTACAAGGACAAGGGCATTACCATCGGCAGCGATGTCCTGATCGGCGCGCATTCGGTGCTGGTGGACGGGTGCGTGATCGGCAAGGGCGCGGTAATCGGCGTCGGCAGCGTGGTGACCGGCAAGGTCGAGCCCTATGCAATCATTTTCGGCGCTCCTGCAAAGCAGATCTTTGCCCGCCGATGAGCGGCACAACCATCCTTGAGGCAATCCGCAGACAGGCCGAGCAAAACCCCGCCGCACCAGCGCTCCTGATTGCTGACAAAATGGGCGCAAACAGCGTGTCTTATGGTGCGCTCCTGAAGCTGATACGCGGGTTTGCAGGCCATCTGCTGGAACAGGGCATTGCGGGCGCAGACCGGATAATGCTGCCCATGGCTGCCGGCGACCATGCCGCTGTCATTGCATATCTGGGCACGCTTTGGGCAGGCGGCGTTGCTGTACCCTATGATCCTGCTCAATCGGCAGCGGCATTGACACAACTGACGCTGCGCACCGGTGGCAGGCAGGTGCCCGACATCGACGCTGTGCTTTTCATGGATTTGCCGCCTGGTCCGGCCGCCCCGCTGGCCAAGGCTGATGCGCTTGCCGAACTGGTGTTCTCAAGCGGCACCACCGGCGAGCCCAAGGGGGTCATGCTGACCCATGCCAATATCGCCGCATCTGCCGCAATGATCGCTGGCGTAATCGGCAACGGACCGAATGACCGCGAAGTGGTAACGGTGCCGCTAACCCATTCCTTCGGGCTTGGGCGCATACGATCCGTGCTGATTGCAGGTGGCGCGCTGCAGCTTATGCCGGGGTTGCATTTTCCCGGCGCAGCGCTGGCGGCGCTGCAGGCGGGCGCAACAGGACTGTCCTGCGTGCCGGTCGGACTTGCCCTGCTGCAGACTGCGGCACAAGGAGATCTGGCGGCCTATGCACCAGCGCTCCGCTATCTGGAACTGGGCAGCGCGCCCATGTCCGCAGCAGCAAAGCGAGCCTTGTGCGATGCCTTGCCCGGCGTGCGCCTGTGGATGCATTACGGCCTGACAGAAGCATCGCGCAGCACTTTCCTGCGGTTGGACAGCAGCGATCCGCTGGAGAGCGTCGGGCGCATCAGCCCAGGGGTCGAACTGGTCGTGCGGCAGGAGGATGGCACCCCTGCCCGCACAGGTGCAGGCGGCATCGTCCATCTGCGCGGCCCGCATGTCGCTTCCGGCTATTGGAACGATGGCGCACTCACCGCCAATCGCATTGATGCGCAAGGCTGGCTCGATACCCGCGATGAAGGCTGGGTTGATGCCGATAGCTACCTTTACCTGACCGGACGGGCTGACGATCAAATCAATGTCGGCGGCGAAAAACTTTCTCCCGTCATGGTCGAAACAGCAGCTCAAACGCATGCACAGGTGACGGAGGCTGCCTGTATCGGCATGTACGATCCGGTGCTTGGCGAAGTGCCGCGCCTGTTCGTCGTGCTGACCGGTGATACCATGCCGGACGATATTTTAAGCCACATCGCCGGGCAGGTGCCTGCCTACGCCGTGCCACACGATGTGACCGCGCTTGTTGCCCTGCCCCGCACCGCTTCGGGCAAGCTTCAGCGCAACAAGCTGCGCTGATTATCTTTGTTTGTCTTTCAGGTGCAGCAGGAACTGACACGATCCTGCATGTGGCCTTCAGTTATTCACGCGCTGCCAGCAGCTGCGTGAATTCAGGTGAACGGATCGCTTTTTCCAGCATGCTGCGCACTGCTGGCTCAAAATGACGGATGGCGCGATTGCATACCGTGGGGCCGGCAAATGCGCCGATGTCAAAGCGATATTCTTCCTCCACCTGCATCTGCGCTCCGTTGGAGGATGTCAGCCGCAAACCGATTGTCCATTCGCCTCCAAAAGACACACCCCTGCTTAACGACAGGGTCTGCACCTGTCCTGCAAGGCGCACATCGCCTGCATCCGGTGCATAACGCCCTGCTGCAATAAGCTCTTCGGCCAGAGCAGTCTGTATGTAAGAGGCAGGGGCAAGCGGCATGTTTGACTGATCCCTTGCCGCCAGGGAGCAGGCGGAGAGGATGTCGGTGCCGGTCGATGCGCCCAGCGTGGCCGCACCGCCGCTGAACGGAGCCAGCGACACAGCTGCCGGCGGCATTTGCTGCAGATAATACAAGGAATCCCGCGAGACGTAATAAGCAGGCATCTGCGGTGTCTTGCAGGCACCCAGCGCGAGCGCGAAACCTGCGGCAAAGACAAGGCGCAGTTTCATGGCAAGCCAATTTCGGTGCTGGCGGCAGATCGCGCCTGTCTGCGGCCCTGCTGCAGCGCCAGCCCTACTGCCGCGTCTACCTGCACATCATGCCGCGTCCGGGCCGCCGGAAGAGCCGCATCGTGCCGGGCCTTGTAATCCAGCACCGCAAAGCGATCCAGCGCGCGTGCCTGGTCCTCTGCAACGTCCCGCGGCGCAGGTGGCAGCGCCAGCGTATCGGGCGGGGCGACGGCAGTCAGCATCGTGTGCGGTCCTTCCTGTTCGCTGACGGGTGCGATAACAGCCCCGATGGCAGGCTCAATTCCGGCATATTGCGCGGCAAAAGCGCCGGGTCGGCCGGAGCGGCCGGGCGCACGGTAAAAGATATGCGCGCCAATCGTGGCAGTCTTGAGCAGGCTCCCGCTCCAGTATGGCACCACGTAATCGGCATGATAGTTCGTTGAATAGCCAACGGGTGCATAGACCGCACCCGCCAGCACCTGTTCCGCAATTTGGCGGGCACGGCTCCACCCCGCAGGCGATGGTGCCCGTGCCAGCGATCCGTCGCAGGTGAAGGTAAACTGGCAGCCGGTGGCGCGCTCGGCCCCTTGATAGACGACTGCACACACGCTGTTGGGGTAAGCCGGGTGACGCACGCGATTGAGCACGACCTGCGCCACGGCGCGCTGCCCTGCATCGCTTTCCATGCCTGCTTCGTAATAGACTGCAGACGACAGGCAGTCGAGCGAGCGGCTGCGTTCAGCAGGTGCGGCAAAGGCGAGGCGAAAGGAGGCTGCTGGCGGATTGTCGATTGCGGTGACTGGCTGTTGCAGATTGATCGTCCGCGCGGTCTGTGGCGACAGCGTGCGCACATGGTCGGGTGCAAGTTCATCGACCGAAGGCACGCCGGTCGCCAGCGTGCCGGAAGGGTTGGCAGATCCCGGCAGGATATCCGGCGTGGCCGGGTAAGCAATCGATTGTTGCAGCAGCAGCCCGGCCGCGCCGGTGAGGCAGCAAAGCGCAAGGATGAAGGCAAGTGCGACATGGGGCCGCAGCACCCATGCGAGCGCCCGCTGCATTGCAGGATGGGTCATGGATCGGGTGCCTGGCACGCCTGCGCTATGCCTGCTGTGGCCGGTTCAAGTCAATTGAAACCACGCCCTCGCGATTACGGCAGGCGATGGATGACGGGCAATGAAAAACCCCCGATCCTGTAAAGGACCGGGGGCAATTTCAAGCAGCAGAGGCGCATGGCACCCTTGCTCCTGTTTGCATTATGCCATGTTGACATCGTCAACGGTGATCAGACCGTTCGTGTCGAGGCTCACACTGCCTGCATCAACATCTTCCAGCGTCAGGGATGAGCCCTGGAAGCTGTTGTTGGTGGTGTTGCCGGCAAATGTCTCGTCTTCGAAGTAGAGAACGGTGTTGTCGCCGTCCTGCTGCACGAACACTTCGAGCGTGTTGCGATCGCCCTGGCTGGTGTTGTTCAGATCGGCATCAGCAGCAAGCTGCACGACGGTGTAGCTTTCGCCGTTGACGAAGATCACATCGTCGCCCTCATTGCCGAAATCGTCGATGGTGACATCGGTGCCGTCTTCGGGATTGAAGATGTAAACGTCATTGCCATTCGTGGCCGTCTCATCATCGCCGTCGTCAAGCCGTACGGGCTGCTGGTAGCCAAGTCCGGTCAACGTGGCCTGCGCATCCGTCACATCGGTGTCGAGATCGTTGTACTCATCGACAAGATCCCGAGCGTCTTCGACATTCTGCTGCAGCTCAAGGCGATTGTCGACCTGTGCCTGCGCGGCATCGACCTCGTCCTGCGCATCCTGCAGATCTTCGTAGAGAACCCGTCCGCCAGCAATGGCGTTGATGGCGTTATTGGCGTCATTAACATCGCTATTGGCGTCATTGAGATTATTGTCAGCGACTTGGTTGTCCCGCGTCTCGTTGAGAAGCGTGGCAAGACCCTGATTACCCGCGTCGGCAGGATTGACGCCGGGAGCGTAAACCAGCTGATCCTCAGGAGTACGAATGATCAGATTGCTCTGGACGTTGCCATCCGTGTCGAGAAGATCAACGGTGCCATCATTGTTGACAGCGATGTCCTTCTTGTTGAGCGTTTCATAACGCGCAACGGCCGCAGCCAGTTCGGCTGCTGCCTGTGTCTGCACAGCTTCTGCTGCCTCGACACTGGCCTCGGCACGTTCCAGATCGTTGATCGCGCCACGAAGGCCATCAACACCATTGATCTGGGTGTTCAGCGCATCGACGTCGGCCTGTTCAGCCTGCACATCGGCCTGGAGACGTTCCAGCGACTTGCCGCCGTCGGCAACAACATCATTCTGGAGAGCAGTCTGCGCATCCTCCAGGTTTGTTGTAACAGCAGCGCCATCGGCAAACTCGTTCTCGTCAAGGAACTCCTGACGCGCGTCTTCTGCCCCGGCAAGAGCGTTCAGTGCCGTGATCAGCGTGCCGGCATCATCATTGCCGGCGTCAAGATCATTGTCCTGACCGCTGGTGAGCGTCTGGTCACCAAACACAACAGTGTTGGTGTCCGTATCCACCTTCAGCACCCGGGAATCGTCACCGCCGAAATCGACAGTGATGCCGTTCGGGCTGACGGGAATGCTGATCGTGGTGCCAGTGCTGCTCGTCAGGATGACGCGCGAGCCGGAAATGCGGGCCGAATAGGTTTCGGCTTCGCCGGCCAGTTCAACGGTGTCGCCACCGGCTGCAAAAGACGAATCAAGTGTGACATTGCCGCTAAGGACCGTGATCACCTCATCATCGCCATTGGTGCCAATGACATTGATGTCATTGCCGCCGACGGTGATGTCTTCACCCTCTTCTTCGAGAATTACTCGTGCCATTTAAAATACCCCTCTTGAAACTGGTTACGCGACGGACTGATCAGCTGCAGCCATTGCGTTGGAGAAGAAGTCAAAGCCAACCGCTGCTTCCGCGGTTGCTTCGTCAAATATGAAGCCTGCATCATCACCGACCACATCTTCAAGAATGATCTGACTGACCACACCATCGTTGTTGAACGTGATTTCCAAGCTGTTGGGATCGCCAGCGGCCGTGGTGAAGGTTGCTTCGAAGTCGTCCGAAACCTGAATGGCATCGCCTTCCTCGAAATTCTGGATGATCGTATAGCTGGCAGTGCCCGCATCATCGGTGAAGAGGAAATCGCCATCATCCGCGTCGATGGTGACGGGGGTGTTGGCATTGTTGTCATCATCCGAACCGTCAAGGTCGACAGTGGTGCG
>NZ_JAVRHS010000013.1:0-63257 GCF_031846435.1 Croceicoccus esteveae | reverse complement strand
AGCCTGATGACGCGACCCACTGGTCGATCCGCTCGATGGCGGGCGCGACAGGGTTCTCCCATACTACGATCCGGCGGATCTGGGCGGCATTCGAGTTGCAGCCACACCGCTCGGAGACGTTCAGGCTTTCTGGCGACCCGCTGTTCGTCCACAAAATCCGTGATATTGCCGGCCGTTGTCTTTCACTGCCCAACCTTGCCTTGGTGCGATGCCCTCGATCTCCTCGACGAAACCGCCCTCGCGTTCCGATTTAAACCAGAACTTGTCGAGGTCGCCGTCGTGATAACCCTGGACATCGAATAGGTAGCCGTTGCCGTCAGCCCTTGCACAATACTCGACCCGATCGCCTTGGAACCACCAATATCACCGGTCGCCCTGCTCATGACGAAAGATTACTGGCTGGAGCTGGCGATGCAATTGTCGGCAAAACTGACGAAACCGGCCATGAAGTCTTTCAGGCGTTTTTTCATATCTTCATCCGTCATGGCGCCACTGTCATCGAATACCTTGTGTGCACGTGCTACGTGAAGGCGACCTTCAAACCAGGGACGGGTGCCTAAGGTGCGCAGGACGCTGAGCCAGGCATCCTGCGACAGGAGGGTTCCAAAACCGCCTAGCGTCGCGCCCATCAAGGCCACCGGTCGGCCGCCATACACGCGTCCGATGTCACTGGACGGACGCGTGGTCCAGTCAATCGCGTTCTTGAACACGCCGGGAATCGAGTTGTTGTATTCCGGGGTGACCAACAACAGCCCGTTTGCTGCCGCGATCTGCTCTTTCAGTTCGACGACTGTTTCCGGCAGGCCGTGCTCCTCTTCCTCGTCGCCATTGTAGAGGGGGATGCCAGCAATACTTCCCTCAATCAGCTCCGCGCCATCGGGCATGAGGCCCTGCGCCGCGCGGAGTAGGGCGGTGTTGTAGGAGCCCTTGCGCAAGCTACCGGACAAAGCGAGAATCCTGGTCATGGAGTGTTGTTCCTGTGAAGATAGTGCATGTTGCCCGGCGCGATTGATCGGTCGATATGATGGCTCAGACAGCGATAGTCCGCACTTCGATGCGGTTTTCAAGAGTGCGGTGCACGGGGCATTTCTCGGCAATTGTGAGCAGCTTTTCCCGCTGTTCGGCGGACAAATCTCCGCGTAGTTCGATCGTCCGGTCGATAACGTCAATGCGGCGGCTAACGCCCGGGTTGCTACAGTCCGCCGCATGTTCGCGCCCGTGTTCAAGCACGACCTTTACGGAATCGAGCGCTAGCTTCTTGCGGTCGGCATACATCCTGATCGTCATCGATGTGCACGCGCCCAGCCCCGCGAGCAGCAGGTCGTAGGGCGTCGGCCCGAGATCGGTCCCGCCGATCGAAAGCGGTTCGTCGGCCACAAATTCATGTGCGGCAGTACGGACGATCTGCGCGAATTTCCCGCCTGCTGTCTCGACCGATACCAAACCTTCTTCGAGCGGTTCGTCACTCTTGGCCATGACGGGGACGTAGGGTTCCGCCCAGGCAGTAATGACATGCGCCGCGTAACTGGCGGCACCATCCTTCAGCAAAAGATGATCGGCGTCGTTCAGTGAGACGAAGGATTTGGGGTGCTTTGCCGCGATGAATATATCGGTGGCGTTTTCGATCCCGACGATTGCATCACTTGGCGCGTGCATGACCAGCAGCGCCGCATCAAGACGGTGCAGCCGTTCTGCCTGTGGCTGGCCAAGCGCCTGATTGACAAATTCTCGTCCGATTTTGAACGGCCGACCGCCGATGGTGACTTCCACTTCAGCCTCATCTTTCAATGTGTCGGGAGCGTTCCCTAGCTGGTGCAATACATGGTGGACTTCGTACGGCGCGCCAATGGTGGCCACCGCGCTGACTTCCGGAATGGCCTCGGCGGCCGCGATAACGGCCGCGCCGCCCAGGCTGTGCCCGATCAACAGCGATGGGGCCATGCCCTGTTCACGCAAATGATCGGCGGCAGAAACCAGATCCTCTACATTGGCGACGAAGCCGCTATTGGCGAACTCTCCGTCGCTATCGCCCAGGCCGGTAAAATCGAAGCGCAGCACGGCGAACCCGCGTGCGGCCAGCGCCGCGGTGATCCGGCGGGCGGCGTGACTGTCTTTCGTGCAGGTGAAGCAATGCGCGAACAGTGCAGTCGCCGGTGCCGGTCCGCCGACGGGCAATTCGAGCCGCGCGTCCAGTTCATGACCATGACGGTTCGCGAACCGGAACCGGTCCGTCACTACGTTCGGCATCGTGTGCCCTTTCGCCGCTTCAAGCTGGCAGCATGACGGTTTTGAGGTTCATGAACTCATGCAGCCCGTGCCGGGACAATTCGCGTCCGTGGCCCGATCGCTTTATGCCGCCGAACGGCGCTTCGGGCGCTGAGGCGAGCATCTGGTTGACTGCCGTCATGCCCGCTTCGATATCGCGGATGAAGCGTTCGCGCTCGCCGTCGTCACTGGTCCAGACGGACGAACCGAGGCCGAACGGTATCGCATTGGCAATACGGATCGCATCGTCGATATTCCGGGCACGAAACACCATGGCGACAGGTCCGAACAGTTCTTCCGATGCGAATGGTCCATCGGGGTCGACACCGGTCAGAATGCCTGCCGACATATATGCCCCCTCGCGATCCAGCGCTTCGCCGCCGAAATCCAGTTTTGCGCCGTGTTCCTTCGCCAGTGCCAGCTGGTCAAGCACGGTCTGCCGCTGTTCGAAGCTCGATAGCGGGCCCATGTCGGTTGTCTCGTCCATCGGATCGCCGGCCTTCACCGCACGCATGGCATCCGAAAACTTTTGCATGAATGCGTCGTAGATGTCGGTGTGGACGATCATGCGCTTGCCGCAAATGCAGGATTGGCCGGTATTCTGGATGCGGGCCTTGACGGCCTGCGCGACGGCTGCGTCGAGATCGGCGGAAGGCATGACGATGAACGGGTCCGAACCGCCCAGTTCGAGCACGACTTTCTTGAGGTAGCGCCCCGCCTGTTCGGCGACCGCCCGACCTGCGCCTTCGCTGCCCGTCAGCGTTACCGCCACTACGCGATCATCGGCAATGATGGCGTGCACCTTGTCCGATTTGATCGACAGGTTCTGGAACAGGCCAGCGGGACCGCCCGCTTCGATCAGCATCTCTTCCATCAGCCGCGCCACGCCCTGCACGGAGCTGGCGTGTTTCAACAGGGCGACATTCCCGGCAAGAATGGTCGGCGCCAGAAAACGCGCGACCTGCCAGTAGGGAAAGTTCCACGGCATGACCGCCAGCACCGGCCCTTGCGGCAGCCAGCGACCTTCGGCGATCTTCCCGTCGCCAAGGGACCAGCGTTCGGGTTCCAGCATGGCAGGGCCGTCTTGCGCAAGGTGGCGGAACAGAGCGGCGCATTTCTCCACCTCGGCAATGGCGGAGGCGTAGGTCTTGCCCATCTCGGCCAAGCACATGCGGGCAAGTTTGTCCTTGTTCGCTTCGTATGTCTGCGCAAGGTTGGAGAGCAGTTCGGTGCGTTCGCCCAAGGCGGTCTTGCGCCAGTCCTGATAGGCTGCTTGCGCTTTGTCGAGCCTCGCGTCGATCTCGTCCCCGGTCAGTTCGGGATAACTTTCAAGCTGTTCGCCGGTTGCGGGATTGACGGTGATGATCATGGTGATCCTTGGTTTGATAAAACGGGTGCGGTCAGGGGTAGGCAACGGCGCCGGCCGCCTTGCGCGGCTTGCCCCGGTCCGTCGGCAGGGGAATGAATTCCTTGTCGTCGCCTGGCACGGTGTCAAACCGGCCTTCGGTCCAGTCTTGCTTGGCCTGTTCGATCCGTTCGCGGCTCGAGGAAACGAAGTTCCACCAGATATACCGGTTATCACCCATCGACGCACCGCCCAGCAGCATGAAACGCGCGTCCGACCGGGCAGTCACCGCCACCTTTTCACCGTCCTTCAGGACCAGCAGCTGACCTGGCGAGAATGTCTCGCCGGCAATCTGGATCTCGCCTTCAACGGTATAAAGACCGCGTTCCTCCGCAATGAAGTCCAGTTCAGACGATTGTCCGGCTTGAAGCTTCACGTCGGCATAAAAGGTTTCAGAAGCGGTCTGGAGAGGCGATTGCAGGCCAAAGGCCCGACCGGCAATCAGGCGCATCCAGACGCCGTCCGCCTCGTGAACGGGCAGCGCGTCCGCTTCCAGATGCGTGAACTCAGGCTCGCTCTCCTCGGCATCCACGGGCAGCGCCATCCAGGTCTGGATACCGTGCAGCCTTTGCCCGCTCTCCTTCAGTTCATGCCGGGTGCGTTCGGAATGGACGATACCTCGCCCGGCTTTCATCCAGTTCACCGCGCCCGGTTCGATCGCCTGCTCGGTCCCCAGGCTGTCGCGGTGCAGGATTTCCCCTTCGAACAAATAGGTGAGGGTGGCGAGGTTGATGTGTGGGTGAGGGCGGACGTTGATGCCTTCACCGGGTGAAAAGGCGGCCGGACCCATCTCGTCGAAAAAGATGAACGGCCCGATCATTTGCCGCCTGATCGATGGGAGGGCACGGCGCACCTCCATTTCGCCAAGATCGACCACCTTGGGATCGATGGTCATGTCGATCGTCGCATTGTCCGCTTCGATACATTCGCCTTGGTCGCGAGCCGTCGTGGTGCTCATGATTGATCCTTTTGAAACCTGTCTTGTCTGATGTCCTGTGGACCTGCGTCAGTTGTCTATCGTGCGCGGAACCGATGGTTCGCCGAGTTCGCATTCCAGCGCTTCCCGGTCCCAGTCTGCGCCTTCGGCCGCCGCTGCGTAGGTCGTCTGCAGGAAGCTGAGCAAATCGCCTTCGGGGTCGCTGCTGGTCCGCACCGCCTGATAAGGCAGGACGAACTCCCCCAGCTTGTCATCGAACCGCGCGGCTTCGGGCGATACGCTCTGCTTTTCAAAACCGTCGGGAGCGGGGTAGGCGTAGGAATAGAACATCGCCTCGTCCACCCCGCCGCCGCCCGGCCAGAACCCGGCGGAAGATACCTCGTGACTGTATGCCTCCTGCGCAACATCGTCAGGCAGGTTGGGCACACCGCCCGGGTGGCGCGGTGCCTTGCGTCCGGAGAACCGCGTCACCGCAAGGTCGAACGAACCCCAGAAGAAATGCACCGGGGAGATCTTGCCAAGAAAGCTCGTGCTGAACTTGTCCAACACCTTGGTGATGCTGAGCATCGCGCGGTGAAACCGGCGGACCGCATCGCCATCGTAAGGCCGCTCGTCAGTATCGTCGGCGAAAGGCACCGCATCGGGCACTTCGTTCGGCGCGCCGTGAATATCCATATTGCCGCCAAGACTGGCAACAAGATCGCCGGTACGCTTGTGGAATTCTGCCACGCTCATAGGTTCAAGTGCAAAGCTCTTGACCGCATCCGGCGTTTCCCCGACCAGCCGATGGTCCTTGAAATCGAATGTCAGCGTGATCGGGTTATCACCGTCGAATACAGGGCCGGTAGTCAGCCCACGGGAGGTGACGTGCAGCGTAACGTGCCAGCTATGGTTCCGCCACGGAACATGCGCGACCCGGTACTTGCCCACGATCTGGGTCCATAGATGGAGACTTGTGCAGGTCTCCTTCCATTGAGAATAAGGTATCGCGGGCCAGTTGCCAGGTCGGTCGCTCACCCCAATGGCTCCATGTCCTGACGCTTCAGTGCTTTTTGTACGCCTTCATCGGCTTCCATCTTCGCACGAAAGCTTTTCAGCGCAGGATAGTCGGCAAGGTTCAGGGGGGTCTGCTCTATCCAGCGAGTCAGCACATAAAGAAATGTATCCGCGAACGATCGCTTGCCCAGATAGAAGTCGCCCCCGCTATCCTTCAGATTATCATTCAGCCGCTGGTACTGTCCGCTCAGTTTTTCGTAAGTCTTCTTCTTGACTTCATCCTGTGCGCTGTCGGTGCCGGCAAAATTCGCTGTGCCGAAATGGCCGCCATAGGTCGCATGGACCTCGGACGTCATGTATGACAGCGCTTCAGCCTCCTTGCGCCCCAGCTTCGTGTCACGGGCATATTCACCATTGCCGTAGCTCGCGCCAAGCCACGACAGGATCGCCGATGCTTCGGTCAGCACATCGCCATCGTCGAACTTCACCGCGGGTACTTTGCCCTTGGGATTGATTTTAAGATAGGCGTCCTTCTTGTGGTCGCCATAGGCCATGTTCTTGATGTCAACCGGAGCGTCGAGCCAGGCAATCGCAATGTTCGGCGCCAGCGAGCAGGTGCCCGGCATGGTGTAAAGTGTGAGCATGGATATTTTCCTTTCGGGAATGGACGTCTTTTTAATATTACGGGGCTAGCGGCAGTGCGTTCCCTTATGGTGTCGTTCTGCGTGCATGGTCGACACTGATCGGTCCGGCGCCGGCGAACACGAAATATAGAAAGACGAAGCAGAACAGGATCGCTCCGGCGCCGCCATTGTTCACCGGGAAGAAGCCCTGAGGCGCATGACCGATGAAATAGGCTGCTGCCATCGTGCCCGAAGCAAGAAACGCGGCGGGCCGGGTAAACAGCCCCAGCGCGATCAACGCGCCCGTCACAAGCTCGATGAACCCGGAATAGGCGCCCGGTCCATCAAGGGAAAGGGCGGAGCCGGCGCGTTCGCCTGCCGGAAAGCTCAGAACCTTTTGCGTTCCGTAGGACAGGAAGAGCAGGCCGGACATGATCCGAAGAATGCTCAACGTGATTGGCGCGCGGGCGGTCAGCGTTTCATTGTTCATCATGCTGTGTCCCTGAGTTCGCGTTCTTCTTACGCGCTTAGCTTGCTTGCAGTGCGGGCGACTTTCGCGCCGAGATAACGGGCACCGGCGAGATCTGGATCGGTCGGTTGCAGGCTGCCGTCGCCGCCGGCAATGGTCGATGCACCATATGGCGACCCGCCGCGCACGCTGCTGTTGTCCATCTGCTCCTGGAAGCCATAGTCCAGCCCGACGATGGTCATGCCCATGTGAAGCAGGTTGGTCAGAATTGAGAACTGCGTCGTTTCCTGTCCGCCATGTTGCGTCGCGGTGGAGGTAAAAGACGCGCCAACCTTGCCGATCAGCTTGCCCTGCGCCCACAAACTCCCTGTCTGGTCCCAGAACGCTGCCATCTGGCTGGCCATCCGGCCATAGCGCGTGCCCACTCCGACGACGATCGCGTCATAATCGACAAGTTCGTCGACCGTCGCGATGGGCGCTTTTTGATCGAGCTTGTAGCCCGAAGCCTTGGCAACCTCTTCAGGCACAGTTTCAGGAACGCGCTTGACCACCACATCGACATTCTCGCCGCGCGCGCCTTCTGCCACTGCATGCGCCAGTGTTTCAACATCGCCGTAGGTGGAATGATACAGCACCAGAACTTTTGTCATTGTTTACGTTCCTTGCGTTCGTATGAATTTAGTGAATGAGGCCGAAAGCATCGACAAGCACGAATTCGCTGTCTTCTGTTGCCGTGATCTCGACGACTCCTTCCTTGATGGCGATCCCGTCGCGGGCATTTACCGTGGTACCGTTGACGGTGATCTGCCCCCGCGCGGGGACCAGATAGGCGCGGTTGTTTTCCGCAACCTGGTGCGTGATGCTCTCACCCGCTTTCAAGGTTGCGCCATGGACCCGCGCATCTGCCCGAATCGGCAATGCGTCGTCATCTTCATAACCGGATGCCAGAACCTGCAATTTGCCGGAACGGTCGCCTTTGGGGAACGGCTTTGCGCCCCAGCCCGGTGCACCGCCGCGTTCGCGCGGCATGATCCAGATCTGGAAGATGCGCGTTTCTTCGTCTTCCATGTTGTATTCGGAATGCTGTACGCCAGTTCCGGCACTCATCACCTGCACATCGCCTGCTTCGGTGCGGCCTTCGTTGCCCATGCTGTCCTTGTGGGTGATTGCGCCTGTGCGTACATAGGTGATGATCTCCATGTCGGAATGGGAATGCGGCGGGAAGCCGGTCCTGGGCGCGATCAGATCGTCGTTCCAGACGCGCAGCGGCCCCCAGTTCATCCGCGCGGGATCGTGGTAACCGGCAAAGGAAAAATGGTGATGGGCATCGAGCCAGCCGTGGTTTGCCCCGCCAAGGCTATCGAAGGGGCGCAACTCGGTCCTGGCAAGCTCGGTGGTGGAGGTCATGGCTGTTTTTCCAACTGTCGTTTGAATGCTGGCCCCAAGATAGGCGGCACCTATCCTGCTTGAAATAGAAACCTCGGCAACGTATCGTTTCCTCTATGAGCATCTCGGACGCGCAAGGCTGGATAGTTTTCGCCAAGGTGGCGGAGCTTGGAAGCTTTTCCGAAGCAGCCACGGAGCTGGGAATTGGCAAAGCAACCGTGTCGAAGACAATTGGTCGTCTGGAAACCAATCTTGGCTTGATGTTGATTCACAGAACCTCGCGTGCCGTATCGCTGACCACTTCAGGCGTCGATCTTGCCACCGACGCAAAGCAGCTTGCCGACTTCGCGGAAGCGTTGGACGATCGCGCGCGGGAAGGGAGCGCAACGCCATCGGGAATTGTCAGAATGGCCGTTCCCATGAGCTTCGGCCTACGCTGCCTCGGCGAATTCGCTGCTCATTTCGCAGCCGACTATCCAGAAATCGAACTCGACATCCATCTAAGCGACAGCAAGGCCGATCTGATTGCCGACGGCTTCGATGTAGGGCTGCGGATTGCCGATCTGCCCGACAGCAGCATGATCGCCCGAAAGATCCGCGATGTGGCGCTACATATTGTCGCCTCACCGGAATATCTGCAAGAGCATGGCGAACCAGAACACCCCAGCGATCTGTACCGGCACGCCTGCCTGCGCTACTCCTTGTTGCCACGCCCTACGGCCTGGCGGTTCAAACATGTCACTCTCGGAGAGTATTTTGTCGAACCGCGCGGCCCGATCCTTGCCAACAACAGCGACGTCCTGCGCGAAAGTGTCCGCAGCGGCGTTGGCATTGCCATCATGCCGGATTTCATCGTCGGGGATGATCTCAAGGACGGAACGGTCACGCCGATCCTGACAAACTGGAAGCCGCCCGATGTCGCCCTTCATCTGATCACGCCACCCGGCAGGTTGCGCCCGCTCCGTGTGCAAATCGTCATCGACCGGCTGCGGAACGATCTGTCTACAAGGCAATAATAAGCCCAATTTCACAGCAGGATCGTTAGCAACATGGCGGATATCGACGCATTTGACGCTGAAGGGGTTCGCATCCTTGCCGCAGCGAATTAGAGCGCGATCAATCGTTTTCGCTCAGGCGTCCGCGCACACCCGTCAAGATCAACGTAACTGCTGGTCTCGCGACCGGCGAAGGAGTAAACTCGACCAGCGTCTCAGATGGCAGTCATGAGAGCGTACGTTTACGCCTCGGTAGCATCCCATTGTGCTGGGTCCAACGCCAGTAACCTGGCGAGCTGCGCGTAGAGCGCTGGCTCTTCGCCGCGCAGATCCTCAGGCTTTTCGAAAAAGGTCACAATTGCTTCGGCAAAGAACTCCTGGTGGTTTCTTGCCCCATAAGCGTCCACCAACGTAGGCCGTCCGCTTTCGACCCGTCTTACATGATCCTGAAAAGCGTCCAGCATGGCTTTCTCCCAGCCAGCGAAAGCCTGACCTCTACGCAAAATGGGGACACCGTTGGTGCGACCGCTTAACGCGTCCAGCTGGTGCGCAAATTCATGAATAACCACGTTGTGACCATCTTGCGGGTAAAGTCCGCCTCGGAGCGCATCATCCCATGATAAAACCACCGGTCCCCGCTCCCAGCTTTCGCCCAGCGCTCCAATGTCATTCTCGTGCACGACGATACCATCATGCGTATTGCGGTTTGCGCGGAATGCAGCGGGATAGATCAATACGGTCCTGAGCGCGTCATACCAGACCGGACTGTTCATGACCGGAAGGCAGGCCTGTGCCGAGATCGAAAGTTTCATCCGATCCGTGACCTCCAGACCGTTGTTGCCATGAAACGTGATCTGGTCGAGGAACACGTTCATCTTCCCCTCGAGCTTAAGACGCAGCGATGCCGGCAGCCGCCGCACGATTGGCACCAGCTCCATCACGACCCGTCGCTGTTCTGAAGTCAGGGGAGCGGCTAGCAGTCGTTCCCGCTTCCGCCGCAATGCAGAACGTCGATAAAGAAGGACCGCGACGATGAGCAGGCCAAGAAGAAGGAGCGGCGAATATGTCATCGGTCAGTGATGAGAAATGTCGTGCAATCAGCGACCAAATCAAGACCAAGGCGTTTTCGGGTCATCGGCCAGGATGGGGGCATGTCGCCACGCATGAGCCACTTGGCGGTTTGAAGATATTTCGCACCAGCCACTCGCGACCCGATCGTAGCCTTTTGCCATGCGAACTTTGATCAGCAGCTAGCCACCCTATTGTGTTGAAAATCTCCGCTTTCAGATCAGGTAACCTACTGATTCAGCGATCCTTAAGAGCAGGAGATATGCTGATGATGGGCGAACGGACGGTGATGCAGGAAGCGCTTTTCTACAGCTTCCGCATCAAGGATCATGTGCCGGCAGATCACCTGCTGCGGTCGATTGATCGGTTCGTCGATCTCGATGGCATACGCGAGCACCTGAAGCCGTTCTACAGCGCGATCGGTCGGCCATCGATCGATCCCGAGCTGATGATCCGGATGCTGATATTTGGCTATTGCATGAGCATCCGATCGGAACGGCGGCTGTGTGAGGAGGTGCACTTCAAACTCGCCTGTCGCTGGTTCTGTCGTCTCGATCTCGATGGGGTAGTGCCTGAAGGCGCGGCAGGGCTCGCCGATAGTGCTGGTCACCACAGATCGCCGCTACGCTTTCCGCCTGGACAAGCGATGTGTGCTGATCACGTGTGCGGTGCCGTCGCGCGCGAAGGTGGAGCGCGGCGTCGAACGCGCCTGGGATGACATCCGCGCTGCCATGCGCACCGTCGAGATCGATCCGGCCCACTGGGAAGCCAGTTACTTCGGCCTGTTCACCGATGCGCAGGCATTCGCCGACTTCATGGCCTGAGCGCAGGCACCCCAACCGTCCTCACTACGCAGGCGGCGTCTCCACCCGAAGGCGCTGCCTGTTTGGTTCCAGAAACAGGAATATTCATCATGTCCGATCCCTCCATGCGCCATCCGCACGTGTTGTGCTCGCTCGCCATTATCCCTAATCGCGGCGAGTTAAGCCCAGGGTCCGCCATCCGTTCAACCGCGATATTCACGGTTGCCCGGTCCAGAAACACCGGTGCGCGCTTTTCAGTCGACCACCGTGCCTTCGACCGCACAACCACGCGTGCGGACATTCTGTCCGATCTCGCCACGCGCATACCGTTGGAGGCCACTCTTATGGCGCGCGCCTCGCGCACGCCGCAGCATTATCTGCTGCACCCACTCTGTCGGCATCGCACACAGGCATCGTATGGATGCGCCTCAATATCCGGTAGCCCTGTGGCTGGTTCCGTCCGCGAAGATTGCGGAACAGACGCCGGGCGCGCTCAAGACGCCGAGCCATGGCGAATACACCAGCGTCTATTTTGTCGACAGCAAGGCCGCCAATCTCACCCTGCCGCGCGTGGACGACTTGCGGGCCTACGGGCTGGAAATGGGAGGCCCCTCTTTTGAGAAGGGCAACACGACGCTGGGAGACCGTGATTGACGGGAGGGAGGCAGAGTGAGCCGCTTCCCCGACTTTGTCTACGTGATGACATACGCGGCTTAAGGTGCGCTCCGCTCGAATGAAGGCGTTTAGACTACTTCTTCGTGTGCAGGGCGAGGGCGGCGAAACGAGGCTCCCCGCCCCCGGAAATCCTAGAACGGAGAAGATGGAAAACAACAAGGTAGCGATGGCGAACGGCATAGGGTCATTAGCAATGTGTCCCGCAGCTCGCGTTGCCCAGCGCACCGCCTCAGCGGCAAGTCCGCTACCCAGTGCATCTTCAAATTCCCCCTTTTCTAATGCGCTGATGAGCTCACCCAGAGCTCGATGAAGATTGCGCAAGTCTGCCAAGGCTTCTGCCGCATCATCTAAATTGGGCCCCGTTATGCCCGCCTTGTTCCAACGAAGCCATCAAGTCTTCGATAGCCCTCTGGGCCGCGGGCAATAAGCTGGCCGCTGCATAAGCGCGGTCTTGGGGTGACATTATCCCAGTCCAATCCGCAGGCGAAAAACGCCGGACCGGGTCGGCTGCCGTCTCCCCTTCGTTCCGGATGGTAATTGGCGCGCTCTGCTTTGAGGCCAATTCAAACAGCGAACCGAACTGCTGGCGCAATTGGTGGCGCTGGTGGTCGCGGTCCTTCCCAAAGGGGGAGTCATAAACCAAAGTGACTAGTCTCGGGCAGGAGTCCAGCATTGGCGGCATCGCGTTGCTCAGTTCTAAATCGGCAAACATGTAGCGCCGAATTCTGTCGTATTCCTCGGCGTTTTCAGGAGTGGGCGTCTTTCCTTCGGCCGCGTCTGACGCCAATCGAAAAAAGCGGGTCGCCATTTCAGTCAGATTAGGAAAACCAAGGTCCATCATTTTCGGGTTCTAATCCTCTGCGGCCGTGCGGTTCTACGCGGAGGGGCTTCCCAATCCAACTGCTTAAAACCGGCTCACAAAGCTGGCATACACAGGGCCCCTAAGGAGAACCAAGTCATTGAACAAAAAAGGGAAAAGATAAAATGGTCGGGGAGAGAGGATGCGAGTCCACTTTTTCGACCACCCGGAAGGCCCTGAAAACCGCCGGTGAACACGCACCAAATCGGGCGTGTGAACCATCATGTGTCACGCCATGCGCGGCGTTGCAAGGGCTGGTTTTCGATGGCGAATCGATTCGCGACATTCGTGCAGCAATTGCTGCTGATCGCCCGTTCTTGGCGTGACCTATTCCACGGCAATCCGGTGGATTGCCGTATGGTTGAAGGTCTAAAATCGTGATGAAATATGAAAAGAAGCCCCTGGAGTGCCGGGGCGAGCCGTACGATCCGCCGCGGTCTATCGAAGAGACGGTCGCAATCATAGAAAAGGCGCGCAAGCGATTGGGGCGAACCTTATCCCGCCGAACGACTGCAAGGCGCCTGGTCCTCGATAATCTGCCGATCATCGAAGATCTGCGGGAGCGCGGATATAAGCAGGAAGATGCTGTCCTGCTGATCCTCGAACTGACGAATGATGCTCACAAACCGGACACTATCCGTAAGGCGATAGCTTCCGAATTGGGGCCGTGGAGCATTCTGGCCGATCACGCAGCGGACCCCGTCGCAACACCGGAAGCAAAGGCGGACAGTCCCGCAGATGCGGAAGTTGGCGAGCATGAAACGAGCGCAGGTCAGGTCCGGTACGATAATGATGTCAATGAAGGGGACGTGCTATGAACAAGGGTAAGCCCCAGCTTCATACGATCGTGCTCAACGTCCGCGCCGATGCCGACGTGTACTCGGCGATGCCAATCCGCGTGCTAAAAGCAGTGGCGGACACCGAGGGCTCGTCGGCCGTTCTAGCCAGTATCGAAGCGAAAGGAGGTTATCTGCGCTATGTCGAGGGTTCTGATGTCCGCATCATATCTCCAACGCTCATCGCGGGCCTCGCAGGGCGGGTGGCGAACCTGTGCGATGTCCTGCTCGTCGACGTTCCGGTGGATCCGGACAACCTGGCGGCCAGTGCGCCTACCCTCGAGGCTTTTCAGACCGAAGCTAAAATCTCAGGACTGCGGCTCCGGGTGTTCACCATGGAGAAGGGGGCGCTTGAGCGAGGAGCAGGCTCTCACCATAGCTCATTTCTCATCGGCCGAGTGTTCGTTTACACCATTGGCGCCTTCGACTTCGACGTGATGCAGCTGCGCTCCGAACACCGCTTCCCGTGCGTCATGCGTCGACCTGATGATTTCCTCGATCAACCAGGGCGACCCATTCTGACGTACAGGGATGACGACGAGATTGGATCTTGGCTGCAGACTTTCATCGACCCCGATCCTACGAGCCGGACCATCCGGTCGATACTCGATCGGCCCTGACCGGATTGTTGCCGGTAAAGTCCGGTAGATTGCTGCCACGCAATTTCCAACACATTGCCAATCCGATGACGGCAGGGTCCTAACGGATCCTGCCGTTTCGCATTAAATACTTGAAATTACAGTATTGCTCCAAAAGGTACGCAGGATGATGGTTGTTTACACAACCGATGCTCGGAGGCTTCGCCTTTTCGCATCCCCAGGAGTGTAGGCATGGCTATCAGCAGACCAAACGTCGTTTCCTTCCGGCTTTCCGCAAAGGAATATAGGTTCATCAAGGATAAGGCTGGGGCAATGTCCGTTGGCGATTATGTCCGCCGATCCGCACTGAATCTGGATCCCGCTGATAGGACCGCAGAGCGCGTGGCCATCGGCAAGACTATCCGGGCGATCCATAAAGCAATCGCTGGTGGGCTGCCGGATGACCGCGCTGCCGAGGCGAAGGCTCTGCTTGTCGACGCTCTTCGTATTGTCGAGCCGAGCCAGCCGGCGTTGTCGAAGCAGGTCTCGTCATGACGATCTATCACAAATGCGAGTCACAGGAAGCTTCGCGCGCTACGGATGTCTCGCGCCTGCGCGGGAAGACAAGCGCGCTGATCCATTATGTTTGGCGAGCCGATCTCAAGGCTTTGGCTCTTGCGTCGATGGAAACTGCCATCAACAGCTACCACGAAGACCTCTTGCGCTACGTCCGGCGTGACGAGCATAACGAAGAGGTTGCGGCAACGCTCGTACGCAATGTCCTGACCGACAACCCGGAACTAATGTCGGCCGAGATGGCAGCCCTAATGGAAGAGGCCGATGCTGGCGACGGTGTCGTCGAGCATGTCATCGTGAGTGTACAGCAAGGTGACGACCTTCTCGGAAATTTTGAGGAGGCCGTCGAAATTCTTGTGGAGGCACTTGGCGTCGGTAATTGCCCCGTCATTGGTGCGGTCCACGCTGATACGGACCACATGCATTTTCATCTCGTCATCATTCGCGTCGATGTTGATACTGGCGAAGTTGTTGAATTGCCCAAGTACGACAAGATTCGAGGGCAACAGGCACTGGCGGTCATGGATGATCGCTTCGGTTGGAAGCGCGAGGAGAATTCGCGCTGGGAGGTGGTGGAAGGCAGGCTGGTCTTAGACGGTTCCGCCGACCACGGTCCGGCAGACAATCCGCGCGAATGGCCAGACCGCTACTTTCCGCCTGCCGGTCTGTCGGCGCAGGGAAGGCGGCAAGAGAAGACTTCCGGATTTGTCTCCGCCGAGCATCGAATCCGGGACGTTGTTCCTGACATTATCGCCAGAAATTCTGATCGCGCCTCATTTCTTGCCGAGCTCGCCAGGGAAGGTATTAAATTGGTCAAAGCTCATAGGGGTGCAGCCTACGTTGTGAGCATGAAGGACGAGCGGGGACGGAAACACGAGGAACAGGTCAAAGCGTCGGTAATCAGGGGGTGGGGTGCGAGGGCCCTCGAGCAGCGATACGGTCCAGTTGACGCCGAGGATGGACCTGAAATCCAATCGAAAGCAGCTACGCCGAAAGAAGGTAACTCCGAATGGCCTAAATATGTCCACGCGAAATCCCAATATCGTGAGCGCCTCAATGCGATGTGCCAAAACGTGCGCGCTGCTCTTCCCGGGGGTGGCTCCGCCCGTGATAGCCTCGCAACCGCGCGAGCGGCGTGCGCTTTTCCATCTTTTGAGGAATGGCAGTCTGGAGTGAAGCCGGCGGACATCGGGGCTGCTTTATTCGCGAATTGCGGGGCGCTCGTTCTGGAGGGGAGCAGTGCAAGCCATCGGCATGCCCCCACGCCGGTACCGGATGAAACATTCCGGGCTACCCGTGTCGGAACGAAGGTAACATATACACAGCGCCTCTCGGGTAATGCATCTCGCATCGTAGACTTTGGTGACAGAGTCGTCTTGATCGGCCGTCCAACGGAGGCAGAAATCCATAAGGCCCTCCGGTTGCTTGTAATGCGCGGCGCGAAGGTCGTGAGTGGAACGGGGTTCTCGAAGCATGAGATCCTCCGGGCGCAGAAGGTCGCGAAAGACCTTGGTATCATCGTTATTCCGCAACAGGATGTTTCTCGAACGTCGGCGACCATAAGCGAGACGCGGGAGCCGACTGTTCGCGTTTCTACGACGGACGCCAAAGCGGCTGTCAGGAAACTCGGGCTCAAAAGCGCGCTTGAACGTCATTTCAATCAAGGTTTTGAACGCTAGCGCGCCAATATGAATGACTGCGATGGGGCCGCTGCACGAACCCGCTTCGCGGGAGGGGTGCTGGCGGCGCGGGTGACGTCAGAGCAAGAACGTAGCGAGTAGATCGAACAAGGCCGACCATTCCGGCTCCTTCAACCGAGGAGTCGAGAGATGAACGATCTTGTACCTGTTTCGCCCATCAGCCCGCTGCGCCAGCGGCTGATCGAGGATATGACCATGCGCCGGTTCAGCCCGGAGACGCAGCGCAACTATCTGCGCGATGTCGGGCGGTTCGCGACCTGGCTGGGGCGCTCGCCCCACACCGCGACCGCCGAGGATATCCGCCGCTTCCAGATCGAACAGCAGGAAGCCGGCGTTCCGGCGCCGACCATGAACAGCATTGTCGCGGCGCTGCGGTTCTTCTTCACCCACACCCTCGACCGGCCCGGGCTTGCCCGCAAGCTGGTCCGCACCGCTCATGCTCGCAAGATACCGGTTGTGCTGACCCAGCCCGAGGTGAAGCGGCTCCTCGACGCCACGACCTGCCTCAAGCACCAGGCCGCGCTGTCGGTGGCCTACGGTGCGGGGCTGCGGGTCGGCGAGGTCTCGGCGCTCAAGGTGCGCGATATCGACAGCAAGCGCATGCTGCTCAGGATCGAACGCGGCAAGGGTGGACGCTATCGCAACGCCATGCTGCCCGAAGGTCTGCTTGTGCTGCTGCGGGAGTGGTGGCGCGCGGGGCGGCAACAGGGTGTGCTTCATGCCGATGGCTGGCTCTTCCCAGGTCAGAACGCGACGGTGCCGATCAGCACCCGCCAGCTCTACCGGGTCGTCGTTCAAGCGGCAGAGGCAGCCGATATCGCCAAGCGGGTCGGACCGCACACCCTACGGCACAGTTTTGCGACGCATCTGCTCGAGGACGGCGTCGATATCCGCGTTATTCAGGCACTGCTCGGCCATGCCAAGCTCAACACCACGGCCTTCTACACCAAGGTGGCAACGAAGACGATGCGGGCAGTTGTCAGCCCGCTCGACCGACTGGCCTTGGCGGCACCGGATAACGAGGTGCCGAGCGGCTGAGAGCCGGTGCGCACCTCGCTCGAGGTTGCCGACGTCTTCCGTGCTGCCGGGCCTGCTTATCGGGCCGCCCATGCCGGGCACCTGAGCCTGCATCAGCTCAAGGTCATGTCGGCGATCGAGCACTGTCGCACCGCCGCGCTGGGCGGGCACGTCGAGGCCTGCACCGACTGCGGCCATTGGCGGATCGCCTACAACTCCTGCCGCAACCGCCACTGCCCCAAGTGCCAGGGCGCCGCCGCGCGGACCTGGCTCGCCGCGCGCGAGGCCGACCTGCTGCCGGTCGGCTATTTCCACCTCGTGTTCACGCTGCCCGCCGAGATCGCCGCCATCGCGTTCCACAACAAGGCTCTGCTCTACAACCTGCTGTTCAAGACCGCTTCGCAGACCATGCTGACCATCGCTGCCGATCCCAAGCATCTGGGTGCGCGCATCGGCATCACCGCCGTGCTCCACACCTGGGGCTCGGCCATGACCCATCATCCGCACATCCACATGATCGTGCCGGGCGGCGGTATCGCGCTGGACGGGGACCGATGGATATCGTCCCGCCCGGCCTTCCTCCTGCCGGTGCGCGTGCTGGGCGCTTTGTTCCGCCGTCTGTTCCTGACCCGGCTGCTGGCGCTTCACGATGCCGGCAAGCTCGCCTTCTTCGGTAAGCTGGCGGAGTTGGCCGACCGCCGTGCGTTGCTGCGCCATCTGTCACCGGTGAGGAAGAAGCGCTGGGTGGTATATGCCAAGCCGCCGTTCGCCGGGCCCGAGGCCGTGCTCGCCTATCTCTCGCGCTACACCCACCGGGTCGCGATCTCGAACAGTCGGCTCATCTCCTTCGACGAGGATGGCGTAACGTTCCGCTACAAGGATTATCGTCGCTCTGCCCCAGACCGGCAGCAGATCATGGCGCTCGGCGCCGACGAGTTCATCCGCCGCTTCCTGCTGCACTGCCTGCCTCGTGGCTTCCACCGCATCCGCCACTATGGCCTCCTCGCCGGAAGCACTCGCAAGGCCCGTCTCGAACGCGCCCGCCAGCTGCTCGCGGTCGCACCGCCTGCCGTCGATGAGGCGCCCGTCGAACCGCCCGATCCCCACCCGCCATGCCCTTGCTGCGGCGGGCACATGGTCATCATCGAGACCTTCCAGCGCTGCCATCCGCCACGCGGTCCGCCGAGCGCAGCCGCTCCATCCGGGCAACCTGCGCCGTGACCCGGCTCGGCATGACACTGTTCCACCCCGCCGCAGCCACGCTTCCGGCGGCGATGACGTCCGCATATTACCCGCCCAAAAGCAGTAGTCGCATCACCAAAATCGGACGAACCGGCGTCCTACGGCTGCTTTGTCATCGCAAAATCGGACCGGCTGCTATCGGACCCTTCCGCTTATCGGCACCGTCAGCAGCCGTCGGGATCAGCGCAAAGTCGAAATCCCCATAGCGCACCGCGTGCGGCCCGCGGGTTCGGGCACCGTCGACTTTCCGACGCCTCGCGGCGTCCGAAACTCTAAACGGAAGCTGGCAGTCTGCTTTCAGTGCTTACTTTCGAAAACCGGACCTTCGATAGACAGTCTAAAGAGGGCTTAAACTTAAGGCTCCTTCCTGAACTACTCGCGAAAGCGCAGCGCATTCAGAAGAGCACTGAATGCCGGGGAGTGCTGCCTGCGGTTAGGGTAGTAAAGGTAGTAGCCATCGAACGGCTCGCACCAGTCTTCTAGCACCCTTTCGAGCACGCCCTGCTGCAGTTCATCTGCTACGTGTCCTTCTGTCACGAAGGCGATGCCGTGCCCTGCAACTGCAGCTGAGGTAAGAAGGTCGATATCGTTGAAGGTAAGGTGCCCGTTGACCTTCACGCGCAGATCGTTGCCCTCTTTGCTAAACTCCCAGGCATAAATTCCTCCGCCGGCGATCAACTTGAGGTTGATGCATGTATGCTCGGCCAAGTCATGCGGCGTCTTCGGTTTGCCACGTGCTCTGAAATATTCAGGCGATGCCACTGCAGCCATTCGCATCGCAGGTCCGATACGTGCCGCGATCATGTCTTTCGCCAAGCTTTGCCCGGAGCGGACGCCGGCATCGTAACCTTCGCTTACGATGTCGACGAATCCATCATCCACGTTGAGCTCGACGTGAATGTCCGGGTTTTCGGCTGTGAGCTTATCGATCACGGGCCAGAGCACAGTCCTGGCTGCAAAGGTAGAACTGGAAAGTCGGACCGTCCCGGCCGGTCGGTCTCGCAATTCGGTAAGCGATGAGAGCCTCGAGTCTATATCGTCCAGAGCGGGGCCGACCGTATCCAGAAGACGCTGCCCCGCCTCAGTTGGAGCGACACTTCGAGTGGTTCGGTTGAATAGGCGGATGCCCAGCTTTTCCTCGAGCCTGCGCATCGCGTGACTGAGTGCGGACTGCGACATACCCAGTTTGGCAGCCGCCTTGGTGAAGCTGCGTTCTTCGGCAACCGCAACAAACAGCGCCATGTTTCCCAGTTCGTCACGCTGCACGCCTGATCTCTCTTAAATTCGGTTTCATGACTCAAGGTCATAAGCTTGAGCGATTATATCAGTCTAATCGATTAGCCAGCTATCCGCTATCTCCCTGGTCACAGGATGACTGGCTCCACCTCTCGGCAGCCAGGAGAGTGAACTTTGGAGAACCCGAATGCAGACGCGCGAACTTGGCAAGAGCGGACTGAATGTGTCGGCAATCGGACTGGGCTGCATGGGGCTCAGCTTCGGCTACGGCGCGGCAACTGACCGCCATGATGCGGTGAAACTGATCCGCGCCGCGCACGAGCGCGGCGTGACGTTCTTCGATACGGCTGAGGCATACGGCCCCGGGACCAATGAGGAAGTCGTGGGCGAAGCGCTTACGCCTATTCGCGATGAAGTCGTGATCGCCACCAAGTTCGGTTTCAGGGACGGCATTCCCGCGAACGGGCTCGACAGCCGTCCCGAGCGTATCCGGAAGGTGGCCGATGAATCGCTCCAGCGTCTGGGCACCGATCGCATCGATCTCTTCTACCAGCACCGGGTCGATCCCGCGGTCCCGATCGAGGATGTCGCGGGCGCCGTGAAGGACCTCGTTGCGGAGGGCAAGGTTGCCCACTTCGGGCTTTCGGAAGCGGGCCCTGAGTCCATTCGCCGCGCGCATGCTGTGCAGCCGATTGCCGCGCTGCAAAGCGAATATTCGATGTGGTGGCGCGAGCCGGAAGCTGAAATCCTTCCGCTGCTCGAGGAGCTTGGGATCGGGTTCGTGCCGTTCAGCCCGCTCGGCAAGGGCTTCCTCACCGGCAAGATGGACGCGAACACCACTTTCGGCAGCGATGACTTCCGCTCGACCGTGCCGCGATTCTCGCCCCAAGCCATGCAGGCGAACCAGGATCTGGTCGCCGTGATCGAGCGAATTGCTACTGACAAGGGCGCAACACCTGCTCAGATCGCCATCGCCTGGCTGCTAGCCCAGCGCCCGTGGATCGTGCCCATTCCCGGAACGACGAAGCTCCACCGGCTCGAAGAGAACCTCGGCGCGGCTGACGTCGCGCTCGGTAGCGCCGATTTGGGTCGCATCTCGGAGGCGCTCGCTTCGATCGATGTGCAGGGCGATCGCTATGCGCCGTCGCACCAGCAATTCGTCAATCGCTGAGCGAGGAAATCATCGTGAGCAATGACGGCAATATGACCCGCAGAACGATCCTCGCCGCTCCGATTGCGGCTTCGCTGATCTCCACTTCCGCCTGCGCCCAGGAGAGCAGGACTGCACCTGCATCGAACTCGACCTCTCTGGTTGCCTATTTCACGCGTTCTGGGAACACCCGCGTCATCGCCGAGACCTTGCAGCGCACGCTTGACGCCGCGATTTTCGAAATCCAGCCCGCGCAGCCGTATCCCGCCGACTACGAAGAGAACGTTGAACAGGCACGGCAGGAGCGTGACCGGGATTACGAACCGCCGCTTGCGAAAGTCGTGCCCGATTTTGCTACATTCGATACGGTGTTTCTCGGCTTCCCGATCTGGGGAGAGACGGCACCGCCGGTCATCCGCTCGTTCCTTTCGGCACACGACCTGTCGGGCAAGACCTTGCGGCCCTTCATCACGCATGGCGGCTACGGACCCGGCAGCAGTCTAGACGTTCTGGGCGATCGCGCAGCCGGAGCCGCAATCGTCGCCCCATTTATCCTGGAGGCGGACCAGGAGCGCCGCACAATGAATCAAGTCCGCGGCTGGCTCGATGAAAACCAGCTTCGCTAGCCCCCACTCCGGAGATAAGAAATGATGACCCCGCTCATGAGACGTCCATTGATGCTTTCCCGCCGAGGCTGGAAGCGTGCTTTCGCTGCCGCGCTGCTGCCTCTTGCCGCGCTTTCCCAAGGACCACTTGTGGCTGCCGACTACACCCAGAATCCATTCACGCTGGCCTACGAAGGCGCGATCACGGAAAACCGGCAGGGCGCGGTCAATATTCACCCTGTCCGCTACGACCTCAACGGGATCACGATCTCCGCCAATGTCTACACGCCAGCAGGCTATGACGAGCAGGGCAGCTATCCCACCATCGTCGTCGCGCATCCAAATGGCGGGGTGAAGGAACAGGTCGCCGGTCTCTATGCGCAGCGGCTGGCTGAGCAGGGCTACATCGCGATCGCCGCCAATGCCGTCTATCAGGGCGCGAGCGGCGGAATGCCGCGCAATGTCGATGTTCCGGCCAACCGGATCGAGGACATTCACGGCATGGCCGACTTCATCAGCGGGTTCGCCGGTGTCGATGCCGACCGCATCGGCTTGCTCGGCCTGTGCGGCGGCGGGGGCTACTCGCTGAAGGCTGCGCAGACCGACAAGCGGTTCAAGGCCATCGCCACGGTCAGCATGTTCGATTCGGGCCGCGTTCGCCGCAACGGATTTCGCGACAGCCAGCTCGATACGATCGCCGAGCGTATGCAGCAGGGGTCGGCCGCACGCGCGCAGGAAGCTGCTGGAGGCGAGGTGCTCTATGCCGGCGACGCGCCCATGAGCGACGAGCAAATCGCGGCATTGCCCTTCGATCTCTACCGCGAAGGCTATGCCTATTACTGGGATACGCACGCGCACCCCAATTCGACTTTCCGCTATACGGCCAGCAGCCTGATCAATCTCATGCGGTTCGACGCGACCAGCAACATGGAGCTGATCGACCAGCCCTTGCTGATGATCGCCGGCGACAAGGCCGATACGCTCTACATGACCGAAGACGGGTTCGCGAAGGCTACCGGTGCAGCCGTCAAGGAACTGTTCCTGATCCCGGGCGCGACGCACATCCAGACCTATTATGTGCCGGAATATGTCGACCAGGCGATCGCCAGACTGTCGGACTTTTTCGGCAAGGAGATTGCATCATGATCCGCCGCGTTTCCGTTTCGCTTGCGCTCGCTGCCTCATTGCTGGGGAGCAGCTTGAGTGCGCAGGACAAAACCGAACTCGACGAACGCCAGAGCGCCATCGTGCCCATCGCGGCCCATGCCGCAAGTGGCGACATTGCCAGGCTGCGGCAGGAGCTTGCCGAGGGTCTTGAGGCCGGCCTCACCGTCAACGAGATCAAGGAAATCCTGATCCAGTCCTACGCTTACACGGGCTTCCCCAGAGCGCTCAACGCGATCAATGCTTTCGATGCCGTTCTGCAGGAACGCGAAGCACGCGGCCTTGCCGATCCGGAAGGGCCCGCCGCCAGCCCCGTTCCCGCGGATTTCGATCCGAAGGTGGCTGGCAATCACAATCGGAACACGCTGGTCGGCGCCGATATGTCGAACAGGACAAGCGGCTATGCTGCCTTTACGCCGACCATCGACACTTTCCTCGTCGAACACCTGTTCGCCGATATTTTCCAGCGGGATGTGCTCGACTGGCAGCAGCGCGAACTTGCCACGATCAGCATGCTGGCCGCGCTGGACGGGACCGATGCGCAGCTGAAATCGCATCTCGGCGTCACCCATCGCCAGGGCCTGAGCTGGTCGCAACTGGGGGACTTCGCGGATACCTTACGCAGCGAGGTTGGCGAGCAGAGCGCGCGCCGTGCAGCGACGCTCGTCGCAGAGCTTTCCGGCGAGGCCCCGCAGCTGGACGCTCCGCCGCGGATGTCGGTCGAACGCGGCCAGGAAGTCAGCCGCGGCCCGGCCGAATACTTCACCGGCGAAGTCACAGTCTCATCGCGCTTCGGGTCTGATCCGGCGGGCGCTTATTCAGGCGCGCTGGTGTCGTTCGAGCCGGGAGCGCATTCCGCTTGGCATACCCACCCGCGGGGACAGACGCTGGTCGTCGTGTCTGGTCGCGGCTTCGTCCAGTCCGAAGGCGGACCGGTCGAAGAGATAGGCCCGGGCGACGTCGTCTGGACCCCGGCCGATACTCGCCACTGGCATGGTGCCACGCCGCGAGACGCGATGTCGCATTTCGCTATTTCGGAGCCACTGAACGGCTCGACCGTTTCCTGGGAGCAAAAGCTAACTGCCGAGGAATACCCGCAACACGCGCAGGAGATCGATCAATGACAAATGAAACGCAAAGCGGCCTTGCACGTCGAGGTTTCCTTGGCGTAGCTGGGGGTATTGCTGCTCTCCCGCTCCTTGCCGGAAGTGCCAAGGCACACCCCGCATCGGCCAAGGCGATCGGCACATACTCACCGGTGAAAGTGGATGGTCGGCGCAAGCTTGGCGCGCTCGAAGTCTCGGCAATCGGGCTCGGCGTTCAGAACATGAGCCGGACCTACCAGACGACGATCCCGCGCCGCGCGGAAATGCACAACATCATCCGCACGGCCTATGATCGCGGCGTCACATTCTTCGACGCTGCAGAAGCTTACGGCCCGCACGAAGTCGAACGCATCCTCGGCGAAGCGGTTGCCCCCTTCCGCAACGATGTCGAGATTGCTTCCAAGTTTGGGTGGAACATCGACCTCGAAACCGGCGAACGCGGTCCGGGGCTAATCAGCAGACCCGCCCACATCAAGCTCGCGGTCGAGGGCATGCTGGAGCGCCTCAAGACCGACCGGATCGATATCCTCTACCAGCACAGGGTCGATCCCGAAGTGCCCATCGAAGATGTCGCAGGTGCAATCGCCGACCTCCGGTCCGAGGGCAAGGTCCTGCATTGGGGCCTTTGCGAAATGGGTCTCGACACATTGCGCCGGGCCCATGCAGCGCTGCCCGTCGCTGCGGTTCAGAGCGAATATTCGATGATCTGGCGTGGGCCCGAGGAGGGCCCGCTGCAGGTCTGCGAGGAGCTGGGGATCGGGTTCGTCCCGTGGAGCCCGCTCGGGGTTGGCTTCATGACCGGCGCTATCGATGCCAACACGCGGTTTGCTCCCGGCGACATTCGCGGCGCGGAGACCCGGTTCTCGCCGGAGAACCTGCCGCACAATCTCGCACTCGTGGAGCTTGCGCGGGAATGGGGCGAACGCAAGGAGGCGACTCCCGGCCAGATTGCTCTCGCCTGGCTGATGGCGCAGAAGCCGTGGATCGTGCCGATACCAGGCACGACCCAAATGGCGCACATGCTCGAGAATTCGGGTGCTGTAGATATCTCGTTCACCGGCGAAGAACTGGCCGAGTTGAACCGCGCGGTCGACGCTATCGAGGTGAAAGGGCAGCGCCTTCCGGATGCCGTCCTAGCCTATTCGGGAGTCGAAGCCCCCCTCAAGGAGCAATGAGATGGAGAGCCTGAAAAACAAGGTCGTCGTGATCACCGGGGCGAGTAGCGGGCTTGGCGAAGCTACGGCTCGTCATCTATCCGACAAGGGAGCGATTGTGGTTCTCGGCGCTCGAAGGGTCGAACGGATCGAGGCACTTGCGGAAGAGCTAACCTCGCAAGGCGGACGAGCAAGAGCCGTAACGACCGACGTCACCGTTCGCGAAGATGTTCAGCGATTGGTGGAAATCGCGGTCGAAGAGTTTGGCCGGATCGACGTTATGATCAACAACGCCGGTCTTATGCCGCATTCTCCGCTCGAGCGCCTCAAGGTCGAGGATTGGGACCAGACGATCGATGTGAACCTGAAAGGCGTTCTTTACGGCATCGCTGCGGCATTGCCGCACATGCAGACGCAGAAATCGGGCCACATTATAAACGTCTCCTCTGTGGCCGGTCACAAGGTCAATCCGGGCGGCGCTGTCTACTCTGCGACTAAGACTGCGGTTCGTGTGCTTTCCGAGGGTCTGCGCCAGGAAGTGAAGCCCTACAACATTCGCACCACCATCATCTCTCCGGGGGCAGTCGCGACCGAACTGCCGCAGAGTGCCACCGAAAGCGACGTCTCGGCCAACCTGCAGAAATTCTACGATGAGTTTGCAATTCCAGCTGACAGCTTTGCGCGAGCTGTAGCCTTCGCGATGGAGCAACCGGAAGACGTCGACATAAACGAAATTCTGTTCCGCCCCACGTCGCAGGAGCCTTAGGGCTGAGCAGACGAGATGTCTGCTTTCAGGAAGCTCCATTGAGCGCCGCTACGACCGAATTTAGGGCGCCTTTCTGACCGGCTGAAACTGGGCCGCTAGCGGAATGTCTGTTTTGAAGCGTGGATCCCTACGAAGCAGACTTTCTGCACAAGCCGCCTCCGACATTCGTCAGTCTGCTGCTAATCCGGCTTTCTCGACGTGCGTTTCTACTGGCAAATCCTTGTCCACGCGTTCGGAATACCGATCGACCAGTTGATCTGCATGCGGCCGCAGGAGGACAGTGAAGCGGACCAGTTCCTCCATCACGTCGACGATGCGGTCGTAATAGGCCGACGGCTTCATCCGGCCCGCATTGTCGAACTCTTCATACGCCTTGGCGACCGACGACTGGTTTGGGATTGTGACCATGCGCATCCAGCGACCAAGCACGCGCAACGTATTGACCGTGTTGAAGCTCTGGGAACCGGCGCAGACCTGCATCACCGCGAGCGTGCGGCCCTGCGTCGGGCGCATGCCCTTGTAGGCCAGCGGCAGGTGATCGATCTGCGCTTTCATGATCCCGGTCATCTGGCCGTGCCGCTCGGGACTGCACCAGACTTGCCCCTCGGACCATAGCGAATGCTCGCGCAGTTCGTGAACGGCAGGATGGTCGTCATCCTTCACTTGGCCAGGTAGAGGCAGGTCCGACGGATCGAAAATCCGCGTTTCGCAGCCGAAGAACTGCAACAGACGAGCCGCTTCCTCAGCGGCCAGCCTCGAATAGGATCGCTCTCGCAGCGATCCGTAAAGCAGCAGGATACGCGGCGGCGGGTCCATTACACCGAGCCCCATTGCTGGGTTGCGATGGAGATACTCTGGCCTCAGCGCGGGCAGGTGTTCGGGATCGGACACGGTTCGAAGACTGGACATAGGTTGCTTGAACTCAGGATTGAAGGAAGCGATCGCGCGTGCGGTTAGCGAAGGCGACCAGCGACAGCATCACAGGGACTTCCACCAGCACGCCGACCACGGTTGCCAGCGCAGCGCCGCTGGTTAGCCCGAACAGGCCAATGGCGACGGCCACCGCCAACTCGAAGAAGTTTGACGTTCCGATCAGCGCGCAGGGCGCCGCGATGTTGTGCGGCACTTTCCACGCCTTGGCCGCAGCATAGGCGATGGCGAAAATGCCATAGGACTGGATGATGATCGGGATTGCGATCAGCACAATCAGCAGCGGGTTCGAGATGATTGTGCCTGCCTGAAAGGCGAACAGCAGGACCACGGTCGCCAGCAAGCCGATGATCGACCAAGGCTTGAGCCGCGCGGTAAAAGCATCGACCGCCGCTTCGTCACCGTCATGCGAACGAATGACCTGTCGTCTGGCGATCGCCCCTGCCACCAGCGGAATGACGACATAGAGCACGACCGAGAGGAGCAGCGTCTCCCACGGCACAACGATATCGGTCACGCCCAGCAGCAGCGCCACGATGGGCGCAAAGGCGAAGATCATGACGAGGTCGTTCACCGACACTTGCACCAGCGTGTAGGCCGGATCGCCCCGCGTCAGCTGCGACCAGACGAACACCATGGCGGTGCAAGGTGCTGCGCCCAGGATGATGAGCCCGGCGATATACTGGTCCGCGTCACCTTCCGACATCAGCCCGGCGTAGAGATAATCAAAGAACAGCACCGCCAGCGCCGCCATCGTGAACGGCTTGACAAGCCAGTTGACGACCAGCGTGATGACCAGCCCCTTGGGCTTGCGGCCGATGCCCTTGATGCTGGAAAAATCGACGCCGACCATCATCGGGATGATCATCGCCCAGATCAGCACCGCGACCACGAGATTGACCGAGGCGTATTCGAGATCTGCCAGGAGTCCAATTACACCCGGTGCGACCATGCCAAGTGCCAGACCGGCGAGGATAGACCCGAGAACCCATAATGACAGGAAGCGTTCGAAGGTGCCGAGGGGCGAGACCGCCGGAGCGGGTTCTGCAATGGTTCGGGTCATTTTACCTGTCCTGACGTTCGCTCAGCGCACGCGCACGCCAGCGGCGTTGACCACGTGTTCGCCGTCTTCCTTGGCGAACGCCCCTCGTTGGGCGGCAGGTAGGAGGTCGAGCACTTCTTCCGACGGGCGGCAAAGCTTCACCCCGAGCGTTGAAACCACCAAGGGGCGGTTGATGAGGATGGGATGCTCCATCATCGCGTCGATCAGCTGCACGTCCGACAGGGCAGGGTTGTCGAGCCCAAGCTCGGCGAACGGCGTGCCTTTCTCACGCAACAGCTCGCGAGGGGTGATGCCGGCGCGTGCGATCAGGCCTTCGAGCATTGCGCGCGAAGGTGGCGTCTTGAGATATTCGACGACATGCGGCTCGATCCCGGCGTTGCGGATCATGGCCAGCGCATTGCGCGAGGTCCCGCATTCGGGATTGTGATAGATGACGATGTCGGCGGTCATTGGGCGTCCCCGTCTTTGGCCCGTGCCTTGGTGCTGGCACCTTCCTCGCGCCCGATCTCGCCGAGTTTCCTGCGCATTGCCATCTCGTCGATGGTCTTGATCGGCAGCATCAGGAACAATTCGACGCGGCGCTTGAGATAGCTAAGCGCCTTGAGGAACGCCTTGCGCTGTCCCTCTCCTTCGACGGCAGCAGGGTCCTCAACGCCCCAATGGGCGGTGATTGGTTTGCCGGGGAATACGGGGCAGCTTTCGCCAGCAGCGTTGTCACAAACGGTGATAATGAAATCGAACTTGGGCGCGCCGGGCTTCGTGAATTCATCCCAGCTTTTCGATTGCAGGCCACCGATCGGATAGCCGAAATTGCCCAGCACTTCGATCGCCATCGGATGCACATCACCCTTGGGCTGGCTGCCGGCACTGTAAGCGGCAAACCGTCCTTCGCCCGTCTTGTTCATCAGCGCTTCGCCCAGAATCGAGCGCGCCGAATTCCCGGTGCAGAGAAACAGGACGTTGTAGATTTTCTCAGACATCGAAACCTCGAAAGGAGCGGTGGTTGACGATCAGGGTTTGCAGGCAGCAATTTCAGAGAAATCGGCGCAGAGCAGCGGATCACCCTGGCAGCAATCTTCCATCAGGAAGGCGAGCAGTTGCCGCATGCCGGCGTAATCCGCGCGGTAGCGGATCACCCGGCTCTCGCGCTGCGATGCCGCAAGGCCTGCCCTCTCAAGATTGGCAAGGTGATGCGACATCGTGGAGGATGGAACACCGCAACCCTGCGCTATCTCGCCCGCCATCAGACCATCGGGCCCAGCCTTCACCAGCATACGGAAAACTGACAGCCGTGTTTCGTGCCCAAGTGCCTGCAGGGCATCGACGGCCCAGATCTGATCGCCCTGTGTGATACGAATCTCCGGTTTCTATGAACGTATCATAGAGCGGCTTCAGACCCGCGCAATCGATAATTCGAGAAGAATCGAAATTACGGATTTCTGCTGTATATCCCGTCCGGTAGAAAATCAGTTGCCTGCCGGAATTTGCGTGTATTTAGGGCGGCAGGCTCGTCCTTTGAGGTTGATAGATTTTGCAAGAACTTAAGACGAAACAGGGCATCCGTCTCTCCTCCACCCGGTGGTCGATCATCAGCCTGCTGGTGGGCCTCGGGTTCTTCCTCGTCACGGCATATGCCGCCTACTTCAACGTGATCGGGATGCGGGAGAATGAGGCGCGTATCCGCAACACCCACGAAGTGCTCACTGCGCTTGACGAACTGATGATCGCGACGCTCGATGTGGAGAGCGGCCAGCGCGGCTACGTCATTACTGGTGAAGACGAATATCTTGAACCCTATCGAACGGGAGTGGAAGATGTTCGCCGAAGCCTCTCCTCACTTGAGATGCTGACGCAGGCCAACGAGGTTCAGGGTCAGAGTTTCGGCATACTTCGATCCGCAGTCGAGACCCGGCTCGGCCTCGCAGAACGTTCCATCCAGACTCGGCGTGATGAGGGCTTCGCAACAGCCATAGAGATGATCGACGGCGATCGGGGCCGGATCGCCATGGATGTGATCCGGCAGCAAATCGCGCAGATGAACGTCGAAGAAGCGCAGGAGCGCCAGCAGCGGGTCGAAGAGCTTGCTTCGGCTTCGCGTGCCGCGATCATCAGCGCCATCGTCACCAGCCTGATCGGCATCGCACTGACGATCGCCATCTTCATCATCGTGGCAAGAAGCAACCGAACTCGCGAGCGGCAGAGCTGGCTACAGGCTGCACAGGTGGAATTGGGCGAGGCCATGCGGGGTGAGAAGACGGTGCCCCAAGTTGCTGCCGCAGTGCTTTCGTTTCTTGCCGAAAGGACGGGCGCGAATGCCGGGGCAGTCTTCAAGGGTGAGGGCGGCACATTCAATCGGGCGGCCCTGCTCGGCGTTGCGGACAGCGCCTCCGTGCCGGAGTCATTCGGCCTGAACGAGGGCCTTCTCGGCAAGGTGGCGGCGGATGCGCGGGCAACCACGCTATCGGACATACCCGCCGGTTACCTGAAGATCGGATCGGCGCTGGGCAGCGACGCGCCGAGGCACCTCGTCGTTGCCCCCGTCTTCTACGAAGGGTTGGTCAACGCCGTTATCGAACTCGGCTTCTTCGAAGAGGTGGACGAGCGCACGCTTGAGCTGCTCGACACCGTCGCCGGCTCGATCGGCGTCGCGCTTCGCTCGGCACGCTTCCGCGAACGATTGCAGGAAATGTTGGAGGAAACCCAGCGTCAGGCGGGCGAACTGCAGGCCCAGAGCGAGGAACTGCGGGTCTCCAACGAGGAGCTGGAGGAGCAGGGCAACGCGCTGAAGGAATCCCAGGCGCGCCTTGAACTCCAACAAGTGGAGCTGGAACAGACCAACAGCCAGCTCGAAGAGCAGGCGCAGACCCTTGAAGGACAGCGCGACGAACTCAAGCGCGCTACGGCCGCCCTGCAGCTCAAGGCGCGTGAGCTGGAACAGGCGAGCCAATACAAGTCGGATTTCCTCGCCAACATGAGCCACGAGTTGCGCACACCGCTCAATTCGTTGCTGATCCTGTCCAAGCTGCTCGGAGACAACAGCGACGGCAATCTCACCGCCGACCAGGTCAAGTTCGCCCGCACGATAGAATCGTCCGGCAACGATCTGCTGAACCTCATCAACGACATCCTCGACCTGTCGAAGATCGAGGTTGGCCATGTCGAAATCGAGGCTGGCACGGTTTCGACCGACCGGCTGACCTCCGATCTGCGCAAGGTTTTCGAGCCGCTTGCACAGCAGCGCGGCCTGGAGCTCAGCATCGCACTGGAATCCGGTGCGCCGCGTTCGATCGAGACCGACCGGATGCGGCTGGAGCAGGTGCTGAAAAACCTGCTGTCCAACGCGATCAAGTTTACCGAGGACGGAAGCGTCACCCTGACCATATCGCCAGGCGAGAACGATATGGTCGACTTCGCCGTGGCCGACACCGGCATTGGCATCGACGAAGCACAGCGCGAGGCGATCTTCGAAGCCTTCCGCCAGGCGGACGGCACGATCAGCCGCAAGTTCGGCGGAACGGGACTGGGGCTGTCCATTTCGCGCGAGCTGGTCCGCCTGCTTGGCGGCAGCATCCGTCTCGAAAGCGAAAAGGGCAAGGGCAGCACCTTTATCGTCAGTGTGCCCGCCACATATGACCCCGCAATGGTTGCACCGAGGCAGCTTCCCTCTGCTGGCGAGGTAGCGACGGAGACGGCGCTCGCCCCCTCGCCCGCACCCGCCAGGCCAAAATCCGCAAAAGCGAGTGCGCCCGTGCTGGACGACGACCGCAAGGACCTTTCGGAAGACAAGCGGCTCCTGCTGGTGATCGAGGACGACACGACCTTTGCCGGTATCGTGTGCGACCTGTCGCGCGAGCTGGGCTTCCAGTGCATCATTGCCGGAACGGCGACCGAAGCCATCGAGCTTGCCCGCGAATATCGCCCGAGCGCGATCGTGCTCGATATCGGATTGCCCGATCAGTCCGGCCTGACCGTGCTCGACCGGCTGAAGCACGAGGAAGAAACGCGCCATATCCCGATCCACGTGATATCCGGGACGGACCAGAGCCAGACCGCGCTGGCGCTCGGCGCGATCGGCTTTCTCGAAAAGCCAGCCCCGCGCGAACGTTTGGCCGAAGTGCTCTCGGGCTTGCAGGAGAAACTGGCTTCGCGCGTGCGGCGCGTGCTGATCGTGGAGGATGACAAGGTCCAGCGCGAAGCGGTGGCCAGCCTGCTCGGTTCGCAGGATGTCGAGACCGTGGGTGTCGGCACCGCAGCCGAATGCCTCGAGGAATTGCGCGAAGGGCGATACGACTGCATGGTTCTTGACCTCGCACTGCCCGATGCGTCGGGCTTCTCGCTGCTCGAAACCTTGAGCGAGGATAAGGACGGGCCCCTTCCGCCGGTCATCGTCTATACCGGCCGCGACCTGTCGGCCGACGAGGAGCAGCGCCTGCGCCGCTATTCCAGTTCGATCATCATCAAGGGTGCCAAGTCGCCCGAGCGGCTGCTGGACGAGGTATCGCTGTTCCTCCATCGGGTCGTATCGGACCTTCCACCCGAACAGCGCCAGATGATCGAGAAGGCGCGCCATCGCGACGCCGCGCTGGAAGGACGGCGCATACTGATTGTCGAGGACGACGTGCGCAATGTCTACTCTCTCACCAGCATCCTCGAGCCGCGCGGTGCGCTGACGCAGATCGCGCGCAACGGCCAGGAGGCGCTCGACGCGCTCGGCGAGGCTGCGGACGATCCCGATAAGGCCATCGACCTTGTGCTGATGGACGTGATGATGCCGGTGATGGACGGCCTTACCGCCGCCCGCGCGATCCGCGCCGATGCGCGCTGGAAGAAGCTGCCGATCGTTATGCTTACTGCCAAGGCGATGCCCGACGATCAGCAAAAATGCATCGATGCAGGCGCCAATGATTACATGGCCAAGCCGATCGATGTGGACAAGCTGCTGTCGCTGGTGCGCGTATGGATGCCCCGGTGATGAGCGAAAGTATCGAGGATATCGAGATCCAGCTGCTGCTGGATGCCGTCTATCGCCATTATCACTACGATTTCCGTCATTATGCTCGGGCGTCGATCAAACGGCGGCTGCTTCAGGCCCGTAGCCAGTGGGGATACGACAGCATCTCCGATATCCAGTCGGCCGTTCTCCACGACGAGAGCATCCTCCCGAAGCTGCTGAATTTCCTCACTGTGCAGGTGAGCGAGATGTTCCGCGACCCATCCTATTTTCGTGCGCTGCGCGAAAAGGTGGTGCCGCATTTGCGCACCTATCCCTCGCTCAAGGTATGGGTCGCAGGGTGCAGCCAAGGCGAGGAGCTCTATTCCCTGGCCGTTCTTTTCGCGGAAGAGGGGCTGTTCGAACGAACGATCTTCTATGCTACCGATATCAACCCCGCTGCCCTCCGTGCGGCGCAGGCGGGCATATATCCGCTCGACCGCATCCAACTGTTCACCGAGAACCACCGCCTTTCGGGCGGGCATAGCTCGCTGTCGGACCACTACACCGCGGACTACGACCGGGCCGTGTTCAGCAAATCGCTGCGAGAACGCACTGTTTTTTCGGACCACAGCCTGGTGACCGACGCAGCCTTTGGCGAGATGCACCTGATCTCCTGTCGCAACGTGCTCATTTACTTCGATCGCGAGTTGCAGGACCGGGTCGTGGGCTTGTTCGGCGAGTCGCTCGTGCGCGGCGGTTTTCTCGGCATTGGATCGAAGGAAAGCCTGCGTTTTTCGGAACATGCGGACATGTTCGCGGAATTCGTGCGAGAGGAAAGAATCTATCGGAGGAGTTCGCAATGACCCTCCAGGCCGTCGTGATCGGCACTTCGGCTGGCGGCGTCCAGGCGCTGTCGCAGGTGCTCCCCAGGCTGCCGGCGGATTTTCCCGCCCCGGTTCTCGTGGTTGTCCATGTCCCGCCGAAGCAAAGCAATTCGCTCGTCGACCTGTTCGCCGCGAAGTGTCGGCTCCCGGTCAAAGAAGCGGAGGACAAGGAACCTCTAGCGCCCGGCACGATCTATTTCGCTCCGCCGGATTATCACCTGCTCGTCGAAGCCTGTGGAACCATCGCCCTGTCCTCGGACGAGCCTGTCAATCACTCGCGTCCGGCGATCGATGTGCTGTTCGAAAGCGCAGCCGATGCCTTTGGTCCGGGATTGGCCGGCATCGTCATGACCGGGGCAAACAGCGATGGGGCGCAGGGCCTGCGGGCCGTATACGCCGCCGATGGACAGGCCATCGTGCAAATCCCCGCCACGGCAGAAGTCGCGACCATGCCTGAGGCCGCACTGACCGCCTGTCCCGACGCGCGGACGATGGCATTGGAAAGAATTGTACCCGCTCTGGAGGCGATGATCGCGTGATGACCGATACTGTCAAATTCCTGCTGGTAGACGATCTGGAGGAGAACCTCCTTGCGCTGGAGGCGCTGCTGGCGCGTGAAGATCTTGAACTGCACAAGGCTCACAGCGGGGAGGAAGCTCTCGAACTGATGCTGGGCAACGAATATGCGCTTGCCCTGCTCGACGTGCAGATGCCTGGCATGGATGGCTTCGAATTGGCCGAAATCATGCGCGCAAACGAGCGTTCGCGGCATATTCCAATCATTTTCCTCACCGCAGGCAGCGGGGATGCGGCGCGCAAGTTCCGCGGATACGAGGCAGGCGCGGTCGACTTCATCCAGAAGCCGATCGAAGCCGACATCCTGCGATCCAAGTCGAGCGTCTTCTTCGATATGTTCATCCAGCGTCAGCAGATTATTCTGCAGCGGGACGAGTTGGCAAACTTGACCAAAGCGCTGCAAGCCGCCGACCAGCAAAAGAACCGTTTCCTGGGAGTGCTCGCCCACGAACTGCGCAACCCGCTGGCGGTGCTGGCGGCCGGGCTCAATTTCCTAGAACGTCCGAGAGAGGGTCTGGACCGCGAGACCGTCCACAAATCGATCAGGCAACACCTCGGTCACATGACCCGGCTTGTCGACGATCTGCTCGATATAAACCGTATCGAGCACGGCAAGATATCGCTGCGCAAGGAAAAGCTCTTCCTCGGCGACCTCATGCCGCAAGCACTGGAAATCGCAGGGCCGTCAATCGAGGCGAGAGGTCATGAACTTCTGGTGGATCTTCCCGAAGACCCGATCATGCTCGATGTAGATCCAGCTCGCTTTATCCAGATTGTTGGCAACATCGTCGGCAACGCGGCTCGGTATACACCCAATGGTGGCCGGATCGCTGTCACTGCTGCGAAGTTGAATGATCGCGCGACCCTGACAGTGTCGGATAACGGCGTAGGCATCCCGACCGAGCGGCAAACGCTGATTTTCGAAATGTTCGAACAATCGGATAATGGTCTCGGGATCGTCAGTGATGGACTGGGGATCGGTCTCGCACTGGTGAAACAACTCGTCGAACTGCACAGCGGGGAAATACGCCTTGTCAAGAGCGCTCCGGGAGAAGGCAGCACGTTTGAGGTATGGCTGCCACTAGCTCAGCTAGAGTGAACTCGAACGCAGCCGCTTGCGAGCGATTGAGCTCCTTTCTCCGATCATCCAGGACGAGATGCTCCCGGAATAAGAGACGCCCGCGGCAGGTATTCTCATGCATCCGGACGAAGCTCTTTGAGCGCTCGGCGCCAAGGGCGCGGACTGAAAGGATCCGCATTGAGGACGGCAGCTTTCAGGACAAAAAACCAAACCCCCGAATGACCGGAACTGGGCGCGAAGCAGTCGGCCAATCGCGCAGTTGTGGATCCGCATTAAGAAAATTTCGGCCAATCAGCCTTCGGCAAAAATAGCTTGGAAACGCCGCTGTCGGCGAGGACAGCGGGGTGAAGGAAAAAAGCCCGCGGCTGTCCTCGTCCGACAACGACGAGGAACTAGATATGAATAAGCCAAACATTCCAGCCACAAATATTGGGGGCAACCAGACCCGTGTCCTCCATCGCATCGTGCCACTGAACCAGTGGAAAGCGCCAAAAGGGGCGGGGCCGCTCCATATGAAAGTGGCCGTCCTGGATCTAGAAACGACGGGTCTTGATCCGCAATATGACGAGATTATCGAGATCGCCGTCGCACTCGTCCAGATCGATGCGCAAGGCCGGGTGACTGGGGTCGAAAGCATGCGAACGGGGCTCCAGCAACCGAGCCGGCCCATTGAGCCCTATATCGCGAAGATCACCGGGATCGATGATGCCATGGTTGCGGGCAAGCGCATCTGTGCGAACAGCGTCGCCGAATATCTAGGGCGGGCGCAAGCCTGCCTTAGCTTCAATGCGGAGTTCGACCGGAGGCATCTGGAAATGCTGTTGCCGGAAGTCGCCGAGATGCCCTGGATCTGCGCGATGCGGGACGTGCCGTGGCGGGCTCTCGGTTTCGATGGCCAAAGCCAAGGCTATTGTCTTATGCAAGCTGGAATGTTCAATCCAGTGGCACATCGCGCCGGGGATGATGTGACCGCCCTCATCAATCTTCTCGCGCATGCATGCGATGACGGTCGTACCGTGATGGCCCATGCATTGGCTGGCGCGCGATCGCCAAGCTGGCGCTTCGAAGCCAGCGATCTTCCGCATCGCCTGCAGAAGGACGCTTATCGGCGTGGCTACCGACGTTCTTACAGCGGGGTGTATCACAAGCTCGTGCGAGAGGCGGAGCACGACGCCGAGGTTGCCTGGTACCGCGAACTGGTCGGCCGGGACCCTACGATCGTCCCCGTCGACTGGGTCGAGCGCTACCGCGCCGACTGGACGTGGTCACCGGTGAACCGGAAAGTGGAAGTGGCGCACTGGCGGCGCTGATGGTGGGCCACCCGGTTGAGGGAAAAGGCTCCGGCGGACACGCCGTCATACTAAAATAAGGAACAGATTGATGAACAATACCCAAACTGGTGGGCTCGCAGCCCACCGGGCGAACGCGCTTGCCCTTCGTCTGCAAATGGGTCTGCCGGTCACCGGTACGACCAGCGCCGCAATCACATTCGGCGGTATTCAAAGCGTTACGTGGCCGATCCTCGAAGGGATCGCGCGTAAAGCCGCGGAAGACAGACAAGACGCCATATTCGCTGTCTACAGCGACGAACGCTTTCCAGACGCGCCGGCCTGGTACTTCCTTGTCTATCGCATGCTGGACAGCGTCGCCATGGTGAAGGTCCATCCGGCACACGTCGCCAAGAACGAACCGCTGGTTCTGGTGACGGACGACGGCACCCGCCAGTTCGCGGCCGACGAGCGCGGGGTGCTGCGCGAAGTGCCGGTGCAGAAGAAGGCGACGAAGCAGATGGCCCACGCCAAAGCTGCTATCCGGATCAAGGTCACTGCCGACAATCTGGATCATGTGCTGGAAAGTGGTGCTTGGGAGGCGACCACGTTCGCATTCCATGCCGACGGCACCGCAGTCGAGGTCGACAAAGCCGCGGCCTGACCGCTTCCACCAACAAGACGCAATGGGCGGCGCTTCCAACGGGGAGCGCCGCCCTTTCTCGTTCTACAGCAAGGACCATTTCCATGGCCGAAACTTCCAGGCGACATCCGCAAACCGTGTGCTCGCTCGCCATCATCCGCGACCGCAACGAATTCGCCACACGGTCGGCGATCCGATCGACCGCAATCTTCACCGTCACCCGCTGTCCGGAATCGGTGGCGCGGTTCTCTATCGATCATCGCGCCTTCGACAGGACGGCGACCCGCGCTGAAATTCTCGCCGGTGTCGCCGAACGCATCCCGGCTGGTGCAACACTGATCGCACGCGCCTCGCGCTTCCCACAGCATTATCTCCGGCATTCCTTCAATGCTGGAGGCCCCCTTCCACCGGCCGACCTGCATCTCCTGCAACGAGAACGCCCGGACCTCGATATCCTGCCGCTCCAATGTGCAAACAGCGTGCTGGAAGAGATCGCCGCTGCGTATCGGATCGAGCGGGCAGGCCCCGGTTCGAACATTCTATCGCGGTCGCGCAGGGCGCCGGATGAAGCGCAATGCCTGTGGGCGGCCTTCATGTGGTCTCAGTCTTCCCAGCACGAGCGAACTTCACTCAGCGCGGCGTGGCAAGCGTGGCGCGTCATCGAACGGGCGCGCCCCGTCGGGTTTTAGCCCCCGGAAGTGAAACGGGTTGGCGGGGTCCAACCTGAAGAAGGAAAATTACAATGCTGAAATTGACGTTCATCGATACCGAGTCCGCGTGGGACGAGTATCTCCACGAGGATTACCGCGCCATCGATGCGGCGGGGGTGGCGAAACTGGAGCGGCAAGGTCGCAAGCGCCACAACCAAGCGTGCAAACGAATATTCGCCGCTGCAGCGCTTGACCTTGTCATCAATGATGATCGCACGATGGGTATCGAAGGCCTGACCGCGTGGACGGAAAGGGAATACGGCGATGAGCAGGCTGTGGTCGAAGGTCTGCTCGACCATATCCGATATCGCCCGGATCACCGAGTTGTGACTTACGGTGGCCTCGCCGCGGAACTGCCGCTGCTGACACTATGCGCCATGGAGCATGGTCTGCTCATGCCGGACCAGCTTCGCTCGAACCATCGCGTTCGGTTCGGAGAAATGAGACCGCACATGGACCTTGCCCTCGAATTGAAGGGCCAAGGGCGGGACTGGGCGCATCTATCCGAAATCGGATTGCGGATGGGAATGCCGCGCGAGCTATTCATGGGCAAAACGGAGGTCGAATTGCCGCAAACTGCGGAAGAGTGGATCGACGTGCGCCGTCATGTCAGCTGCGATGTCGTGCTGACGGCCCTGGTGACGCTGGCTTGGCTGCGGGTGCAGGGTCGGATCAGCATCGATATGCCTGCTGCGATCTACAATCTGGCGGATTGGTTCCTGCGCCGGACTGATGATGAAGCCCGTATAGCCGCACCGCTTGCCGAATTGCGCATGCGAATGGCCGAGCAAATGGCAACGGAGTTCGATCTCGCCGCTTAGGCGCGAAGACAGGCTGCCGGTCGGACTTTCTCGGTCTGACCGGCAGGCGACCTTTCCCATACACGTTGAAAATGACGAGGCATTACTGGCGAATGGCGGTCCCGCGCGCTATTGCCAGGCTTCAAGACAAGGGGTGGATTTTGCCGATACTCGACTGGATGAGCCGCAGCGAAGACATCGTCGCCGCGGCGAAGGTGCCATACCGAATGCTGGAGGCATTACCGGAGCTTGACGGGGGCGACGGCGACCCTGCCAATATGCTCATAAAGGGCGACAACCTCGACGCGTTGAAGGCCCTGCTTCCGTTCTATGCGGGGCGCGTGAAGTGCATCTATATCGATCCGCCCTACAATACGCGTAGCGCATTTGGGCATTACGATGACAATCTCGAACACGCGAAGTGGTTGTCGATGGTATATCCGCGATTAGTACTTCTTCGTGAGTTATTGGCGGACGATGGCAGTATATGGGTGTCCATAGACGATCACGAAGGCCATTACCTGAAAGTCATATTGGACGAAATTTTCGGCCGAGCTTCGTACATCACATCTTTCGTATGGCAGAAGGTCGACAGCCCAAACGAAAATCAGAGCCGGATTACTCCGGATCATGAATACGTACACGTGTACGGGAAGGATGTCGCGGTATCTCAATTTGCGCGAAAATCTGATCTCGGATTGCTAAATGCGTATCCTGGTAAAACTGAAGACGGGCGTCGCTACCGAGACCGTCTTCTAAAAAAGAACGGCAAAGCGAGTCTTCGAACTGATCGGCCTTCAATGTATTTCGAAATTGAAGGGCCGGACGGTGAACCCGTTCTCCCTATCCATGATGATGGCCGCGAGGCCCGCTGGTCACTCGGGCGCGCGAAGGTCGAAGCGTTGGTCGCAGAAGGCCAGCTCATATGGAAGCTGAGAGAAAGGCAGGGTACCGAAGTTTGGGTGCCATATACGCGTGAATACGCCCCTGAAAATCCAACGCGGCCCCATGCTACAATCCTACTTGATGTCAAAACATCGCGCCAAGCGAAAGCACACCAAAGATCATTGCTTCCAGATGTGGACGTTTTCGACACTGTGAAGCCAGAGCAATTGATAGAGCGTATTCTCGACATTGCTTCGGAACCTCACGATCTTGTGCTCGATAGCTTTCTTGGCTCCGGCACGACGGCAGCAGTAGCCCATAAAATGGGCCGGCAATGGATCGGCATCGAAACGGGCGACCATGCTGAAACCCACTGTAAACCGCGCCTCGACAACGTGATCGATGGGGAACAGGGTGGCATTTCAGAAGCAGTCGGATGGCAAGGAGGCGGCGGGTATCGCTACTATTGCCTTGGCCCGCCAGCCTTCGACGCAACCGGCCGTATCGAGCCGGACATTGGCTTCGATGCACTCGCTGCGCACATCTGGTTCGCCGAAACCGGCCAGCCTGCCGCCCGTGGCGAGGCTGCGACCTCGCCGGTCTTGGGGCTACATGATGGCACCGCGTATGCGCTGCTCTACAACGGCATCCTCGGCGATCGGCGTCCGGAAGGCGGCAACGTCCTTACTCCGCCCATTCTCGCAGACCTGAAGGCAGAGCTTCCTGATCATGACGGCCCATGGGTAATCTATGGCGAAGCCTGCAAGGTGCCGCCGGCAAGGCTGAAGGCCGGGAACGTCACCTTCAAGCAAACCCCGTACGATGTGAAGGCGCGCTGATGCAGCTCAAGAGATATCAGGAGCGCGCCCTCGACGCCCTCGACGTCTTCCTGTCCGAGGCCGTCACCAAGCCGCACGCGATAGCCTACAATATTGCGTGTCAGGTCGGGGAACCGGGTTTCTACGCCTCCGCCTACGAACCGCTGCAGAGCCTGCCGCGCGTGCCCTATTGCTGCCTTCGCCTGCCGACCGGTGGTGGCAAGACGCTGCTCGGCGCGCATTCCGTCGGCATCGCGCACAAGCATCGTATGGACGCGCCGCAATACCCGGTTGCCCTGTGGCTGGTTCCGTCAGCGAAGATTGCCGAACAGACGCTGGGTGCGCTCAAGACGCCCGGCCATCCATATCGTGCCGCGCTGGAAAAGCCCTTCGGCGGCGCTGTCCGCGTCCTCGGTATCGAAGAGCGACGCCAGATCACGCCGCAGGACGTCGCCACCATGGCGCACGTGATCGTCGCAACGGTCCAGTCCTTCCGCATCGCGCAGGCGGAGCAGCGCAACGTCTACAAGGACGACGAAAATTTCGAGGCGTTCTTCAAGGGCAGGGCGCTTCCGGACGGCCTGATGCGCAATCCCGCCACCGCGGAGAAGCGCCCGGGCGAAATCAGCTGGTCATTCGCCAATGTCATGCGGGTGGTGCGACCCGTGATGATCGTCGACGAGGCGCACAACTTCGTCACCGGCCTGTCCGAAGAGACGGGCGCGCGCCTCGATCCCTCGGCCATTATCGAGTTCACCGCGACGCCGTTGCAGTCGAACGTCATCGTGTCCGCCACCGCCGATGAGCTGAAGGCGGAGCAGATGATTAAACTGCCGATCCACCTGACGCAGCACACCGGGTGGGAATCCGCGATCATCCACGCGCTGCAGCAGCGCGCCGGTCTCGATCGCATTGCAACGGAAGCGAATGAGCCGATCCGTCCCATCGCGCTTTACCAGGCACAGGCGCGCACCGAAGGCGCGGAAGCCACGGTGGATGTCGTGAAGGCCAAGCTGATCGAGCATGGCATAGCCGAGGATGCCATAGCAGTCGCGACGGGCGACCAGCGCGAGCTTGACGGGATCGATCTGTTCGCCCCGGACTGCAAGATCGAGCATGTCATCACGGTCGAAGCGCTGCGCGAAGGGTGGGACTGCTCTTTCGCCTACGTGTTCTGCTCGGTGGCCAATATCCAATCCGCAACGGCGGTGGAGCAATTGCTGGGCCGCGTGCTGCGCATGCCTTTCGCGAAGCGCCGCCCAGTGGAAGAGCTCAATCGCGCCTACGCCCATGTGACGGGTATCGGCTTTCACGCCGCCGCCAACAAACTCAAGGACACGCTGGTCGCGATGGGTTTCGACGAGCGCACGGCGCGCGATGAGATTATCGCCCAGCGAGCTGCCGATGCAGCTGCCGCGGTGCTGCCGATGCCAGGGCGTTCACCGCTTCCGCCGGTGTCGCTTCCCTCCGCCCCGGATGTCGCTGCGATGCCGTTGGAAGTGCGTGATGCCCTGACCATTGTCGGTGAGGGCGAGGGGGTTTCTGTTGTTATCGACCCGGAAGCGAGTGACGAAGTCCTCGACCAGATCGGCGCGATCCTCGCTCCTCTGGCCGGCGACAACGACCCCAGCGCATCAATTGCTGCGCACAAAGAGCGCCGCCAAGCCGCCGCGACGCCTTCTCAGCGCGGCGAAAGCTTCACCATTCCGGGCATGGTGCTCGAGCAGTATGGCGAACTCGACCTGGTCGAGCCCACGACCCTGCTCGATCTCGCCGGATGGACGCTGGACGGTGTCGATCCGTCACTGCCCGGTTTTGCGCTGTCCGAGGCGCCTGACGTCGTGACCGTGGACGTCGCCGATGGACAGGTTCGGATAAGCCGCGAAGCGTCGCAGCAAATTCTCCAGCTTGAAGACGAAACCGCATGGACTGCGGCCGACCTTTCGCGCTGGCTGGATCGGACGACATCGCAGATGGACATCTCGCAGCCGGTATTCCTCGAATACTGCCGGAGGGTGGTGGTCAATCTGGTGGACAGCGAGGGCGTATCCCTCGCAGCCTTGGTGCGGGCGAAGGATGTGCTGCGGCGCGCCATCGCGGACCGCGTGAAGCAGCTCCGTGCCGAAGCCGGGCAAACCGGCATGCAGATGCTGCTCGGCGACATTGCGCCGTCGCTTGGCCTTGGCGAAAACGCATTCCGGTTCGAAGAAGGCCGGTACCAACCCCCGCGGCCCTATTCAGGCAATCACACCTGGAAGAAGCACTTCTATCCTCGCCCTGACGACCTGCGCGACGGCGGCGAGGAGTTTCGCTGCGCTGTCGCACTCGATGATCATCCGGGTGTAAAAAACTGGGTGCGGAATATTGTCCGCGGAGCGCATTCGTACTGGCTTCCTACTTCCACGGACCGGTTTTATCCGGATTTCGTCGCGGAATTGACCGATGGCCGTATGCTCGTCCTCGAATACAAGGGGGCGCATTTGGCGAATAACGAAGACACCGCCGAAAAGGCGAACATCGGCGCTCGCCTCGAAGAGATCAGTGGCGGCAACATCGTGTTCTGGATGGCCGAAAAGGCGAAGGATGCGGATTTTCAGACGCGCCTCGACGAGAAGATTGGGTACGGTGAATGAAGCTCAACCGCAAGCAAATCCACGCCCGCGCTCTTGAAATCCTTGAGGAAGAAGAAGGCGGTATCCGCTGGGGCGAATTGCTGAAGCGCATCCATGCCGATGCGCCGGAAACGCCACAGAACAGCATCCATGGCGCGATCCAGGTCCTCTTCCAGGCGAACGACCAGATCATCAAGGTCGCCCGTGGGACGTATCAGCTTGAAAAATACGTCTCCGCGCAATCCAGCGACGCTCAGGCTGAAGACGCGGCCACGGCGTCCTTACTGGTAAAGGCGAACGGACAGACCCAGATTACCGAGCAGGATTTTTACGACAGCTTCGCCGAGTGGCTCGAGGAAAACGACGAGGCCACTGTTGCCACCGCACTCGGCGGGAGCAGCTTCGGCGGCAAATGGGGCACGCCGGATGTCATCGGCGTCCTGAAACCCCGCGCGCAGGACATCTTCAAATTCGAACCGCAAATCGTCACCGCCGAGATCAAGGCGGTGCCGGGGCAACCGGTGGTCGCGTTCGGACAGGCCGTCGCGTACCGGCTATTCAGCCACAAGAGCTATATCGTTGTGCCCAACAGCACGAGCAGCGACGATATGAACCGGCTCAAATCCCTGTGCAGCATCCACGGGGTAGGGCTGGTGACCTTCACGCTGAACGTCGACCAACCGGATTACGTGGTAGTCGTTCTTCCTGCTGTTGCGTCACCGGATATGTTCTACGTGAACACCATGCTGGACAGGCTGAAATCCAGCGAGCCAGCCCTGCTCAACAAACTGTTCTAGCCATATACTACTGCCCGATACGTTTTCTGATCTTCGGCTTTCCGGTCCGGGAGCGATGGCGCAGAGGCAGCAGCTTCACTCGAAACTGACTGAGCTCGTTCGTAGCGGGGTCGATATGATCAGCCATAAAGTCACGGTATTCACGAAGCACTTGAATAGTTCCGTGCGTTTTCTTGCGCTTCGAATAGTGCAGTGCGTTCGTTCCTGACCTGGCATGGCCCATAATGTCGGCACGGATCAGATCGGGCGCGTTGGCTATGGCATAGAAACTGGAACCCAGCGCACGGATAGAGTGCATATCGCACCCTTTGCCCGTGACCTCATTGGTTGGGATATCCATGTGCAGGCCGATCCACTCGACCATGTGTCGCCAAGCGACATTGCGGAACTGGTGCCCGCCCACTCTTGCAGCGTTTAGGTAAAGCTCGGGAAACAGTTCGCGATGGCCTTCCTCCTTGATCGCATGCACGTAATTGGCAAAGCCGAGGCGCATGATCTCTTCGTGGAGCGGAATTGAGCGGACTCGATTCTTATTTTTTTGCGCCACCGTCAACGCCGTTCTCACCTCGAATATCGTTGTCCTTGATATCGACGTGAGGGACGACATCCCCAGTATGCACTTCGTCCAGCCGAAGGCCGGCGATCTCGTTCACCGTAGCGTGTGTGTAGTAGAGCAAAAGGGGGAGCCAGTAGGCCGCGTCGTGATAGACTTCGTCGCCGGCGTTCCCGTCGAGACGATGAAGGTTGCCTCCACAGCCGTTCCACAGCGGCGCCGAGAACAGGCATTTCATGTGATCGACTGTCCACACGGGACGCTCCGCTTCCGGCGCGGTCTTAGTTCCTTTGGCCAGCTTGGCCTTCGAGAAGTCGAGCGCCTTCACATTGGGGATCTTCGGGCGCCATTCATCTTCCGCCAGAATGTCGTAAGCTGTCGACATATAGGACAGGTCGCGCTTGACGGTGTTGAGCGAGCGAGCATTTTTCTTCGTGAGCGGGAAGGTCTCTGCGATCTCTTCGAAGGACCGGTCGAAATCCTTGGCCGGGCGATAATCGCGCGGCATGCGCAAAAGCCCATTCTTAAACTTTGCAACGTCGGCATGATTGTAGTCGCCGAGAGGCTTGTCACCTGTGATCCAGGCGAAGGTTCGCAGTACGCGCTCATACTGTGCCAGTCCGCGGTTCCATAACTTGGCACCGAATGCAGTACGAATGATCTTAGGGATCACCTCGCTGAAGCGCTGCGAGTGATACTCAACGAAAACGCAGTCCAGCGTTGTATGTTCGTTGTCCTGACAATCAGTCGGAAGCGGCAAGTTGGCAGATGGGAGGGCTGCCGGTCCCGGGTGTGGCACTGCAAACGACAGAGGTGTGCCATTCGATCTCCGTTTCTGGAGCAGCACCTCCTCCGGATCGAAAGCGGCCTGCACATCATCGTCTAGGAAATGGGCAGCGAGCCTATGGGCCTCAGCCTGCGCCTGCAGGTGGATGTGCTTCATCCGGCCGATGATTGCCGGCGTGGGTTCAATGCCGAGACCTTCGGCAATGAGCGCCATGGTTTCGTCATTGATGGTGTCCTTGCCGCAGTATCGGTCGAGATCGCATGCCACCCACTCGATCGCCTCGTCATCATGTCCCGCTTCCGCGAGCATCTTGCGATGCGCGTCAGTCAATTCGGGGATCTGGCCGGGGCGCTGAGCTAGGTCGTAAGCGCTGGCGTGCGTTCGCGCTTGCTCGATCAGCGCTACGGGATCGCAGGACGGGTTATAGAATTGCTCGATCAGCCGGGCGAGGCAGCTGCGCAGTTCGGTCTCGAACAGGCCCTTGAGCATCTCCGGCTCGAGTGTCCGGTCGAGATTGAAATATGCGCCCACTGCCTTCTTCACCTTATCGAAATGCGCGGCGAGTGCCGCCGACCTGCCACGTGCCTCTTGCGCACTGCATGTCGAAAGCGGTATGATTACAGTGAGATCGTTGCCATTTTCCCAACGGGCGCGACGGCGGAAATAATATCTGCCATCGCGTCGGACGGTGAAGGGGATCTTCGGCATTTGCTGGGGCTCCCGAACTGGGTCGGTGAACCGTTATGGGTCACTCCGTTCCACCTAGTTAGTGGAAGCGGTTTCTTTTCAGGGCCTTAAAGGCGATGTGGTCGGGGAGAGAGGATTCGAACCTCCGGCCCCTGCCTCCCGAAGACAGTGCTCTACCAGGCTGAGCTACTCCCCGACGCGATTTGCCGTGAACTTGCGTTACACAGCGAGGCAGGATCGCGCCTATACGGCGATGTCGGTCTGCTGACAAGGGATCATAGAGCCTCGCCATCAGCGCACTTGCCACAATGGCAGATGACTTTGCCGGCACGCCCTTGCTACAGACAAACGTATGGCTTTCATAACTCCCGCAGCAGACCGGACCGCACCGGACCATTTCGAATGGCAATATCTTGACCTCATGCATCGCATCTGGACAGCAGGTGATGAACGGCACGATCGCACCGGGGTTGGCACGAGATCGCTGTTCGGTGAGACGTTGCGGTTTGATCTAGCCGATGGCGCCATGCCACTCATCACGACCAAACGTGTATTCTGGAAAACGGCCACACGTGAGCTGTTGTGGTTCCTGACCGGAGAGACGAACATCCGGCCGCTGGTGCAGCAGGGGGTGGCAATCTGGACCGACTGGCCGCTTGCGCGCTACCGCCGGGAAACGGCGCATGACATTACGAAGGACGATTTCGTCAGCCGGATCATTGATGACGTCGAGTTCGCCCGGCGCTGGGGCGATCTTGGGCCGGTATATGGCCGTCAATGGGTCAACTGGCCAAGCTTTGTTGCAACAGGCGACGGGCTTTACCGCAAAGGCGAAGGGATCAACCAGATTGCGAAGCTGGTCGAGGGGCTGCGCAAAGATCCTTACGGACGCCGCCACATTCTGGAGGGTTGGAATGTGGCCGAACTTGATGCCATGGCTCTGCCGCCATGCCACAAGACTTACCAGTTCCATGTGGCCGCAGGACGTCTCAACAGCCTGCTCTCCCAGCGGAGTTGCGACGTGGCATTGGGATTGCCCTTCAACCTGTGGTCCGCAGCACTGCTCCAGCGGATGATCGCCGCGCAGGTGGGTCTAAAGCCGGGCATCTTCATGTGGGTCGGCGGTGACACGCATCTCTATCTCAATCACGACAGGCTGGTGGAGGAACAGCTGCGCCGACAGCCTGACGGGCACCCCAGGCTTACGATCAACAGCGAGGTCGATGATATCTTTGCCTATTCCTTGCAAGATTTCACGGTTCACGACTACGCGCCGCAACCGCAGATCACCGCACCTGTTGCCGTGTGAATATCGGACGTGGCGGGAGACGAAAAAAAGATGCGCTGACGGGCGCAACTGGCGTTGACAGCGTAGGAGAGCTGGCCTAGTTGCGCGGCTCCCCAAGGGGTGAGCGGGTGTAGCTCAGTTGGTTAGAGCGCCGGCCTGTCACGCCGGAGGTCGCGGGTTCAAGTCCCGTCACTCGCGCCACTTGGGGAGATTACAACAGGGCACTTATATTGTCCTGTTGCTGTCTCGGACGGCGACTGCATGATCAGGCACCTTCGCGATTAGCCTGTCCTCTTTGTTCAGCGCCAGCGACCCGTCTCCATCCAGATGAGAAACGGTTTGAGCGGTAGCAGCCATGCTATGCCAAGCACGAGATAAACCGGAACCTGGAGCAGCGTTGGCCAGGTGGCAATTGGCTCGATCAGGGTTATCACCACACCGCAGTAAAGCAGCATTGCGCCAAGTAGCATCAGCACGCCTGCGGGTTTGCGCCAGGTCGGTTCTGGATCAGGGGTTTTCATCGGCGGCGCTTCTCGAAGGGGCCATAGAGGCGTGTTGGAGTGACGACCGCATCAAGAGGTTGGTCATGAGGCTGCATTGGCAGCGATTGAGTGCACTGAACGTCCCATGCCAGACCAATGGCGACCAGAGCAGGGTGGCGGGCAAGCAGGCGATCGTAGAACCCGCCGCCCTGACCAAGCCGGCAGCCGTCGGGTGTAAACGCGACCAGCGGCAAGAACACAACGTCCGGTTCGATTAAAGCTGCGTTGCCTGAAGGTTGTGCAATGCCAAACGGTCCCGGCGCAAGATCGCTGTTGTCCCATGGATCAGTCCATTCTCGAAACTCCATGACTTGCGCACTATCATCACCGCGCCGCTGATCGAGGTGGGGCAATGCCAGCGCGTGACCCGCCTCGCTAAAATAGCGTGCGTATCCACAGGCGGGCGCTTCGTCGCCGGTAGCATGGTAAAGTCCGATGGCAGCTTTGGGCGGAATGATGCTCAACAGCGGAGCCGGCGGCCTGCGCAGGATCAAGGCTTGTGTATCGACATGCATTTGCGCAACATGCTCGCTCCGTTCCTTGCGGAACCGGCGGCGCAGGATCTGCTTTTCATCCATAACCTGCATCCTCGCGCCAGCGATGGGTGACGGGTCCACCATGGGTCGTTTGCCGTATGAAATCCTCTGACGCCTCGACGTCAGGTGGGAACCGTTTACCCCGGACCAGAGTCCAGGGCAGGGACAGCTCCCTTGGATTGCTTATAGCCTCAGGGATGTTCTGTCGGCTCGTGCCGGGCAGAACCCGTCCGCTGCAATCTAGGCGTGATCAGCCTCTCCCTCAAGGCGTGTTACGATATTTTCAATCCGCTGCGTTACAGCATCAATGGACGTGGCCAGCATTGCATCACGTTCCATGGCGCTTTGGAGGCTCTGCTGTGTGGCGGCAAGGCGCTCTGCGAGATCGTGACGTTCATCTGCAAGCACCAGTGCCGCAAACAGCAGCATGCGTGTTTCGCTTTGATCAACGGCTTTTGCAGCCCGGGCGCTGGCGTCAATCTTTGCAGCGAGAGCCGCGATGTGGTGCTCTTCACCCGGCGTGCAGGACACCTGAAAACGGCGCCCCCCGATGCTTAGCATCACATTCTTCACGTGGCATCTTCCACAAGGTCCAGCGCAGCGACAATTTCGTCGATCTCCTCAAGCGCGGTTCCCACGCGGCCTCGCAAATTTGCATGCTGCACGCGAAGCGTTTCTTGCTGATCGCGCACATGATCAAGTCGCACAGCGGCAGCACCCAGCCGTTCAACCACGCCGGACAATCTGTCGAGCGCGCGTGCGGCCATGCTTATCGGTTCATCGCTGGGTGTCATGCCCGTTTTCCTGTCATCGCCTTATCGTCCAAGCCGCGCTTTGTGCAGCTCTGGCACACCAAGCCGAACCGGCCGGGCGTCATGTCGGCTTTTGCGCTATGGCGGTGCATACCGGACCCGTCACAGCGCGTAAAGAACGGCTCTGCCGACGTGCGGGGCCAAACTTGACGCAGCGCCGCGCCAACCGCAAAGCACCTGCGTCTGCGAATCATCGCAACGGTCGCGCTTTGGAGAACAAGACAGAACATGACCATTGACCAGAGCCGTCTTAGTCAAATGGCCAATGCCATTCGCGTCCTTTCGATGGACGCGGTGCAGGAGGCTAATTCCGGCCATCCGGGAATGCCGATGGGCATGGCCGATGTTGCAACATTGCTGTGGTCCGAATATCTGGTTTTCGACCCCGCTGCGCCAGAGTGGCTTGACCGCGACCGGTTCGTGCTATCGGCCGGGCACGGCTCCATGCTGATTTATGCGCTCTTGCACCTGTCGGGGTACGATCGCCCGACAATGGAGGACATCCGCAATTTTCGTCAGCTCGGCAGTCCATGTGCCGGTCACCCGGAAAACTTTCTCCTGGACGGGGTAGAATGCACCACCGGGCCGCTTGGTCAGGGGTTTGCGATGGCTGTCGGCATGGCTATTGCCGAACGACATCTGAACGCCCGGTTTGGCGACGATCTTGTTGATCACCGGACCTGGACCATTGCGGGAGATGGCTGCCTCATGGAAGGCATCAACCATGAAGCGGTCGGTCTGGCCGGACATCTTGAGCTCGGCAAGTTCAATGTCCTTTGGGACGACAACAACATTACCATCGATGGCAGCACTGCCCTGTCGACGAGTGAGGATATCGGCGCGCGCTTTGCCGCAGCCGGCTGGCACGTCGTTCGTTGCGACGGTCATGATTTCGCAGACATCCGACGTGCCATGGACGAGGCGATTGCCGATGAAAGACCATCGCTGATCGCTTGCAAGACAATCATCGGCAAGGGCTCCCCTGGCAAGCAGGGAACGGCTGCCACGCACGGATCCGCGCTGGGCGAGAGCGAAATTGCCGCCGTGCGCGCAAATCTGGACTGGACCGCGGCCGCATTCGACATTCCGCCGCAGGTCGTCGCTGACTGGCGCAGTACCGGGGACAGGGGCCGCACTGCACGCGAAGCCTGGACTGCAAGGCTGCAAGGCAATCCGGCTGGTCGCGCATATGAAGAGATCATGCGCGGTGCACTACCGGCGCTCGAGGGGTGGGAGGATTACAAGACGCAGCTTGCCAGCGACATGCCTCGGATGGCCACGCGAAAAGCCAGCGAGGCAGCGCTTGGCGTGTTGACTGCCGCAGTGCCTGCGATGGTGGGCGGTTCTGCCGATCTTACCGGTTCCAACAACACCAAGACGGCGGCCACGACACCGCTGACGGCGAAGGATTACAGCGGGCGCTATCTTTATTATGGCATTCGGGAATTCGGCATGGCTGCCGCGATGAATGGCATGGCTTTGCATGGCGGCATCATTCCTTATGGTGGCACTTTCCTCGTCTTTGCCGATTATTGTCGTCCGGCAATCCGGCTTTCGGCGCTGCAGAATGCCCAGGCCATCTACGTGATGACGCATGATTCAATCGGATTGGGCGAGGATGGCCCAACGCACCAGCCGATCGAGCATCTGCAATCCCTGCGCATGATCCCGAACCTGCTGGTGTTCCGCCCTGCCGATGCGATCGAGACGGCCGAATGCTGGGAACTGGCGTTGCAGAACCGCTCACGCCCCTCGCTGCTTGCGCTCAGCCGGCAGGATCTTCCGGCACTGCGTACCGAAGCGCAGGAAAATCGCAGCGCACGGGGTGCATATCGGGTGCGTACGGCGGATGCTGCCCGGCGTGTCGTGCTGATCGCGACCGGTTCCGAAGTGCAGCTTGCGCTCGACGTGGCCGAAGTGCTCGAGGCGCAGGGTGTCGGCACCGACGTGGTCTCGATGGTGTGTACGCAGCTGTTTGACGAACAGGACAAGCTCTATCGCGACGACATCCTTCCGCATGTCAAGCCAAGCGACATCTTGCGCGTGTCGATAGAAGCTGGAACCACATTCGGCTGGGAACGCTACACCATGGTGGACGGCCTCAGCATTGGCATCGATCGGTTCGGCGCTTCAGGACCTGCAACCGCATTGTTTGACAAGTTCGGCTTCACTACAGAAGCCATCGTTCCACAAATCAAGGCCAGATTGGGCATTTAACAGGAGTTGTTTACATGGCGACCAAGGTTGCGATCAACGGTTTCGGACGTATCGGACGTCTGGTGGCACGGGCCCTGCTGGAGCGGGACGATCATGATTTCGAACTGGTTGCCATCAATGATCTGGCAGATGCGAAATCCAACGCTCTTTTGTTCGCCTATGATTCCACCCATGGCCGGTTTCCGGGCGAAGTAACGTCGAGCGATCAGAGCATCACGGTAAACGGTCGGCAGATTGCGGTTACCAAGGAGCGCGACCCGGGCAAGCTGCCGCACGCCAGCATGGGCGTGGACATGGTGCTTGAATGCACCGGCTTCTTCCAGTCCAAGGACGCCGCCAGCCCGCATCTGGACGCAGGCGCCAAGCGCGTGTTGATCTCGGCTCCTGCCAAGGGTGTGGACAAGACGATCGTGTTCGGCGTCAATCAGGACGCGCTGACCGCTGATGACATCATAGTGTCAAACGCCAGCTGCACCACCAATTGCCTCGCGCCTGTTGCCAAGGTGCTGCACGAAACCGTCGGGATTGAACGTGGCTTCATGACGACGATCCACAGCTATACCAATGATCAGCGGATGCTTGACCAGATGCATTCCGACATGCGGCGGGCGAGGGGCGGTGCACAGAACATCATTCCCACCACCACTGGTGCAGCCCGAGCCGTAGGCCTGGTCCTGCCCGAGCTCAACGGCAAGCTTGATGGCAGTTCGCTGCGGGTGCCAACGCCTAACGTCAGCCTCATCGATCTGGTGTTCACGCCTTCTCGCGATACGTCGGTCGAGGAGTTGAACGAGGCGCTGAAAGCAGCGTCGCAAGGAGCGATGAAAGGTGTGCTCGACTATACCGACGAGCCGCTGGTGTCGTCCGACTTCAATCATTATCCGGCAAGCTCGACCGTCGACAGTCTTGAGACAACTGTCCTTGAAGGCAAGCTTGGCCGAGTGGTTTCCTGGTACGATAACGAATGGGGCTTTTCCAACCGCATGATTGATACCGCCGGAGTCATGGCGCGGTTGATCTGAACAGCCGTAGATGAGGAATGCAGATGGCCTGCGAGCAGGGTTGCTCGCAGGCCCATTTTCAAAGGTCCGGCATAGCGTCGGTCGCAGACGGGGTAAGCAGCATGAGCGGGTTTCGCACTCTTGACGATATTGCCGATCCGGCTGGCAAGGTTGCGCTGGTCCGTGTGGATCTGAACCTGCCCATGCAGGACGGGCAGGTCACGGACAGGACTCGCATCTCCGCTTCTGCGCCCACGATACTGGAACTTGCCGATGCAGGCGCCAAGGTGCTGCTGCTGGCACATTTTGGCCGGCCCAAAGGCGCGCGCAGTTCGACACTGAGCCTCAGCATGGTCGTTGATGCGGTGCAGGACGTTTTGGGACGCGAAGTCATGTTCGTTCCCGAAGTGGCGGGCGAAGTGGTTGCCCAGACCATTGGCATATTGCGCAATGGTGACATAGCCGTTCTGGAAAACACGCGTTTCTGGCCAGGGGAAGAAGCAAATAACGCGGGGTTTGCCCATGCAATCGCCGCCAATGGCGATCTCTACGTAAATGACGCCTTTTCTGCCGCGCATCGGGCACATGCCACCACCGAAGCACTGGCGCACATATTGCCTGCTTATGCAGGGCGCTCGATGCAGAAGGAACTGCTTGCACTCGACCGGGCGCTGGGCACGCCGGAAAAGCCGGTGGCAGCCGTCGTTGGCGGAGCCAAGGTGTCAAGCAAGCTTGCCGTGCTGGAGCATCTGGTCGGCATCGTCGACCATCTCGTTATCGGCGGCGGCATGGCCAACACGTTTCTTGCCGCGCGTGGTGTCGACGTCGGCAAATCTTTGTGCGAACATGATCTGACCGGCACCGTCGAACAGATCATGGCAGCTGCGGAAAAATCCGGTTGTACCGTGCACCTGCCTTATGATGTGGTTGTTGCCAAGGAATTTGCTCCTCATCCTGCATCGCTGCGCAAGTGCAATGTGCATGAAGTGGCGGCAGACGAGATGATCCTCGATCTCGGTCCACTGGCCACAGAGGCCTTGGCTGACGTATTGAAGACATGCCGCACGCTGGTCTGGAATGGCCCGCTCGGTGCGTTTGAAACCGCGCCGTTCGACACGGCTACGGTTGCGCTTGCCCGCATTGCCGCTGCCTTGACCAAGGAAGGATCGCTGGTGTCGGTCGCAGGCGGCGGCGACACCGTTGCTGCGCTCAACCATGCCGGTGTCTCGCAGGACTTCAGCTATGTGTCGACAGCTGGCGGTGCCTTTCTCGAGTGGATGGAGGGGCGTGAGCTGCCTGGCGTGGCGGCACTTGCCCGCTGAGTGATCGCGCCTCCGTATTTTCGTTGATTTTATGAAAAAGGATTGAACATGCAGCAGGAAGACATGCTCAGACAGGTAAGCCAGGGAAAAGGCTTTATCGCGGCGCTCGATCAAAGCGGCGGATCAACGCCCAAGGCGCTGCGTGGCTATGGGGTGGAGGATAACACCTGGTCCGGTGATCAGGAAATGTTCGCCATGATCCACCAGATGCGCAGTCGCATCATAACCGCGCCTTCGTTCAATGGCGACAAGGTTCTGGGCGCGATCCTGTTTGAAAAGACCATGGACGGTGAAGCTGACGGCAAGCCGATCCCTGCCATCCTGAAGGAACGGGGCGTGGTTCCTTTCCTCAAGGTGGACAAGGGGCTTGAGGATGAAGCAGATGGCGTGCAGCTGATGAAGCCAATGCCACAGCTTGACAGTCTGCTGGCCCGCGCCAAGGAACGCGGCGTGTTCGGAACCAAGATGAGGTCGGTTATCAACTCGGCCAATCGCGATGGCATTGCAGCAATTGTCGCGCAGCAGTTTGAGGTCGGCAAGCAGATTTATGAAGCTGGCCTGATGCCGATGCTCGAGCCCGAATATACCATCACGGCAGACGACCGTGCGCAGGGTGAAAAGATGCTGCGCGATGAAATCCTGAAGCATCTGGATGCGCTGCCGGACGGCCGCCAGATTATGTTGAAGCTGTCGATCCCGGTCGAAGCGAATACCTACAAGCCGCTGGTCGACCATGCTGCCGTGGCGCGGGTGGTTGCCCTGTCTGGCGGGTTTTCCCGCGACGAGGCTTGCAAGAAGCTGGCGCAAAATGATGGCATGATTGCCAGCTTCAGCAGAGCCTTGCTCGAGGATTTGCGTTATCAGATGGATGATAAGCAGTTTGACGCTGCACTCGGCGCTGCAATCGACCAGATTTATACGGCTTCGGTAAACAAAACCTAAGGCTGAAAACGAAAGATGAAAAGATAGTCGGAGCGGTGGATCAGCCGCTCCGCTTTCTTTGGCGGCAATACGGACACAAGTACGACGTTCACATCGAGGATCTGGTGCTGCTTGCCTGTTTCAAGCTCGATCCGAGCGCGCTGGCTTCCATTTGCCAGATCCGCCAGGACGATCACCTTGCCCGCGTGAATGCATTGTGCATCGACGGGGCAGCGACTGTCTTCGAGCACGGCAAGAGGTGTCAATTGCCAGTCGCCGCTGATTACATGCTCACCCAGCCTTGCCGAAGCTTCTGAACCCGCTATTCGCTGATCAGGAGATGGGGCGGCGGGAGTTTGAGTGCTCATGCGCGAACATCCACTCAGCATGAGGAGGGCAGGCAGGGCCGCACCAGCCATCGCGACCGTCTGGATAAACCTCACTGTCCGTGCGTTCCTTGCGTGATTTCCTGTGGCGCTACCGAAGCGTGGTGGATATCAGGCTTTGCATGAACCATGCTGCACACTCCTTGCGTTCGCAACTTTACCTTATTTCGCCAACGGATGTCTCGGGCAGTTTTCCAGAACGGTTAAGACGGGCGATCGACGCCGGCGAAGGGCTTGTGTCTGCCTTCCAGTTCCGGGTAAAAAACATCGAGCAGCATGAGGCCGCGCGTCTTGCAGCGCCGCTGCAGAAGATCTGCGCCGAGCACGATGTCGGCTTCATCGTCAACGACGACGTTGCGCTTGCCAGGCGGCTCGGGGCTGACGGGGTGCATTTGGGGCAGGGCGACGGATCGGTGCGCGATGCACGCGAACAACTGGGAGAAGGCGCGCAGATCGGCGTGACGTGTCACAATAGCCGGCACCTTGCTATGGAAGCAGGAGATCAGGGCGCTGATTACGTTGCTTTTGGAGCATTCTTTCCCAGTAGTACCAAAGTATCGGAACATCGTGCGGAGGTGGAGCTGCTGGAGTTCTGGCAAAAATTGTTTGAATTGCCCTGCGTGGCAATCGGCGGTATTACCCCTGCCAATTGCGGCCCGCTGGTAGCGTCTGGCGCCGACTTCCTGGCGGTTTCAGGGGCTATCTGGCGAGCAGATGAGGCGGCCGCAGTGCGTGATTTTGCCAAGGCTATTAACGAGGCCAGCAGCGCAGGGTAAACGCGATGATAATCCTTGGCGGCTATACGGACCTGAATGGCCGCTGCTTTACTTTGCCAGCCAGGCGATGTGGCTGACGGGCAATTTGCCTGACGTGCAATGTGCCGGATAAACGGAATGGACATGAGTGTAACAAGATTTCGAATAATGCTTCTACCTGTGTCGATATTGGCGCTGGTTGCGTGCCAAGCCGCAGACGAAGCTGCTGCAACGCAAGAGATGGCAGCCACTGTGGACACTTCGCAGGGTGGCGGCGACACTATGGGCAGCAGGGATCCTGCCGCAGGAGAGGCTAGTTCGACGGACATGCCTGACAGCGAAGAACGGCCCACGATGCAGCTTCAGGTGGTGCTGGACCGGCTCGGCTTCTCGCCGGGTGTGATCGACGGCAAGATGGGAATGTCTACAAGCAACGCAATCAGCGGTTTTCAAAAAGCCAACGATCTGAAGGTATCGGGTGAACTTGACGGCGCAACAAAGCAGGCGCTGAGCCGGCACGACAACATCAACGCCACGCGGGTGGTGACAATTCCCGAAGAGTTCGCGGTCGGCCGCTACGAGAAGATCCCCGACAGCCCTGTCAAGCAAGCCGAGATGAAGCGGCTCGGCTATGAATCGCTTGAGGAAAAACTTGCAGAGCGGTTCCACACCACGGCAGAGACATTGCGCATGCTGAACCCGGGCGGACGCCCGGCTGGCGCAGCTTCGGATCAGAACAGCCGGGCCAGACCAGGTGATGAGGAGGGCGGCGTTTTTGCAGCTGGGCAGCAGATACGCGTGCCAAACGTCGGGCGCGATTTCATTGACCAGTCGGCCAAGATCGATGGTGATTGGAAGCAGACCTTGCGCGATCTTGGCATCGGCACCGATCAGCCGAACGCCCGACGCATCGTAGTGGACAAGTCAGAAAATATCCTGGCGGTTTATGGTGACGATGAGAAGCTGCTTGCGCAGTTCACCGTAACGAGCGGTTCATCACATGACCCGCTGCCGATCGGCGAGTGGCAGATTACAGGCGTCGCGCATAATCCGACGTTCTCCTACAATCCCGAACTGTTCTGGGACGTGCCCGACAGCAATGCAAAACAGCAATTGCCTCCTGGCCCTAACGGCCCGGTCGGAGTGGTATGGATCGACCTTTCAAAGGAGCATTACGGTATCCATGGCACGTCTGCGCCAGAAACGATTGGGCGGGCACAAAGTCATGGCTGCGTGCGGTTGACAAACTGGGATGCGGCCCGCCTTGCGCAGATGGTATCGCAATCGACGAAGGTGGTGTTTCAGAAGTAAGCTTCAGCACTCAGCCTTGCAGCGCGTTCCAGAAGCAGGCAAAAGGCCAAAGCCGTTTGCCGGAAAGCTGGTCGGGGCACGCGGCGGCTGACACAATTCCACCGGACAAACTGGAAGTTTTGCATAATGGCTACCCACACGACACGCATGCTGATCATCGGCTCGGGACCCGCCGGATTGTCGGCCGCGATCTATGCTGCGCGTGCTGGCATGGAGCCGATCGTGGTGCAGGGTCTGCAACCTGGTGGCCAGCTGACGATTACGACGGATGTGGAAAACTATCCAGGTTTCAGGGACGTGATCCAGGGTCCGTGGCTCATGGAGGAAATGCAGGCCCAGGCAGAACATGTCGGCACGCGTATGATGTGGGATACGATAACCTCTGTCGATCTGGAAAACGGCACCCCTTTCAAAGCTTACGGCGATAGCGGGGATGTTTACGAAGGCGCTACGCTGGTGATCGCAACAGGTGCGCAGGCAAGGTGGTTGGGAGTTGAAGGGGAGCAGGAATTCTCCGGCAAGGGTGTTTCAGCCTGCGCCACATGTGACGGCTTTTTCTACAGGGGAAAGAAGGTCGTGGTAATCGGCGGTGGCAATACCGCGGTCGAAGAAGCGCTTTACCTGACAAACCACAGTGATGACGTGACTCTCATCCACCGCCGCGACAGCTTGCGCGCGGAAAAGATCCTTCAGGATCGGTTATTCGCCAGTCCGGCTATCTCGACCCACTGGAACAAGACCGTAATGCGCTTCGTCGGTGAGGAAAGCGGCGGGCTGACCGGTGTGCTGCTGAAGGATACACAGACAGGCGAGGAGAGCGTTCTTGCCACTGACGGAGCCTTTGTGGCAATCGGGCATTCGCCGGCGACTGAATTGTTCAAGGACCAGCTTGATCTTGATGAAGGTGGCTACATCCTGGTTCAGCCCGGCACTCCGATGACGCCGATCCCGGGCGTGTTTGCTTGCGGCGACGTGATCGACCACACCTACCGCCAGGCAGTTACCGCAGCAGGGACAGGTTGCATGGCAGCGCTCGATGCGGAACGCTTCCTTGCCACGCTTGATTTCGCGCGCTCTGAATCCCGTTCTGTTCAAACAGTGAGCGCCTGATCAGCGGCCGGATCGTTTGCGGGAGATGAAATCAAGCAAAGATCCGAAGGTATCGAGCAAGTCTGCATCGACTTCGTCATCCTCAACAATGATGTCCAGCCGATCTTCCATTTCGGTCAACAGCCCTGCGACCGCCTGCGAATCAAGCTCGGGGAGAGCACCGAACAGAGGCGTAGCAGCTTCAAATTGCGCCACACGTGTTACATCGAGCGCGAGCACATCGGCCAGGATGCTTCTCAATTCGGCATCGAGTTTTCTTGTTGCAGACGGGGTGTCGTTGTTCATGATGGCGGATGTCGTAGCGATGCAGGTGTGGCGATGCAACTGGCGCAGCGGCATGCAACCATTGGCAGGCGACACATGATGCAACTGCCGGAACGCTGCCCGCTGGATCATTTGCCGCTATGCGGACGGCCCGATGATGTTGCGTTGGTGCTGAAAAACACGACGCTTACTTTTGCCGAGATGAACCACGAAGTTGGGGTGCTTGCCGCACGCTTGCGTCATTTCGGTCAGCTTCGCGGGTGGGCTCCCGGTACCCGGATCGCAAGCTGGGCAGCGAAAGGCATGGCAACCTGCCTGCTGCCGCTGGCCGCCCCGCGGGCAGGGTTCGTGCATGTGCCGATAAATCTGGTATTGAAGCGGGCGCAGGTTGCACACATTCTGCGCGATAGCGGCGCCCGCCTCCTGATTGCGAATGCAGGTCGGCTCAACAGCCTTCTTGATGGCGATGTTCCTGATGCCTGCGCTACATGGCACGAAGAGCAGGCGTTCGTCGCGGCAGCCGACAATCCGACGTTCGATCCGCTGCCGCCATCCACGGCCGGCGGCGATGAACTGGCAGCAATTCTGTACACGAGCGGATCGACCGGCCTGCCCAAGGGCGTGATGCTGAGCCACGACAATCTCTGGCTGGGCGCAGCGGCGGTGGCTCAATTCCTGCAACTTGACCATCAGGATCGTACCTTGTGCGTCTTGCCGCTCGCGTTTGATTATGGACAGAACCAGCTTTTTTCCGCCTGGTTTGCCGGTGGAACCGCTGTGCCTGTCGATCATCTCATCCCACGCGACGTGGTAACTGCGGTGGCGAAACACGGTATAACCACGCTTGCGGGAGTGCCGCCCTTGTGGACCGAGCTTGTGGATCAGGAGTGGACGCAGGAAGCCATCCGTCCGCTGCTGCGTCTCACCAACAGCGGCGGTGCGTTGTCTGAAAACCTGATCAAGCGATTGCGTGCCAAGTTTCCCGATGCCAGGCTTTTTGCCATGTACGGACTTACCGAGGCGTTCCGCTCCACCTTCCTTGATCCTGCACTGATCGATGAAAAGCCCGGCAGTATCGGCAGGCCGATACCTTTTGCAGAAATTTACGTGGTGAAGGATGATGGGCAGCTTGCTCGCGAGGGCGAAGAGGGTGAACTGGTGCATGCTGGCCCGCTGGTAGCGCAGGGGTATTGGCGCGACGAAGAAGCCACCGCGCAGCGCTTCAGATCCGCTCCGACTGGCGCAGGTGTTGCAAACAAGGCAGTCTGGTCGGGCGATAGCGTCAGGATTGGCGATGACGGGCTGATGTACTTTGTGGGGCGCCGCGATGCGATGATCAAATCCTATGGGCAGCGCATCAGCCCACAAGAAATAGAAGATGCGGCACAGGCAACTGGCCTTGTGCGGGAATGTGCCGCCTTTGGCGTGGCTGACGCTGCGGCCGGTCAGACCGTGCACCTGGTTGCCAGCGCGGCGCGGACGGAGTGTGCTGACAAGGCGCAGGCAGAGCTTCCTGCGATGCTGGCCAGGATCTTGCCGCGTTATATGCAGCCTCGCCAGATTCACTGGCGCGATCATCTGCCAAGAGGTGCGACCGGAAAACTGGATCGCGCAACAATGAAAGCCGAGCTCGAGAGCTGGCACTCTGCGCACAGATCAGGATCCACCTAGACCATGACGAACCTCGGCCCGATCCCCCCGGACTTCGTGAGCCGAGATGGCGAATTGTGCATCGGCGGCAAGACAGCATCGCATGTTGTTGCGGAGGCAGGACGGACACCATTGTTCGCTTACGACATGGCAGTGGTGGAGCGGCGCCTGCGGGAATTGCGTGCGGTCATGCCGCAACGGCTCGCCATCCATTATGCGCTGAAAGCCAACCCTTTTGCGCCTCTGCTGCGCCACATGCGCGGTCTCGTAGACGGGTTCGACGTTGCATCGGGAGGGGAACTGGCAGCCGCGCTGAACGCCGGAATGGATGCTGCCTGCATCAGCTTTGCAGGGCCCGGCAAGGACGATGCAGAGCTTGCCGCTGCGATTGAAGCGGGCGTTACGATCAACCTTGAATCGCACAACGAAGCTCGCCGGGCAATTGCCATCGCAGGTAAGCTCGCCATCCGACCAAGACTGGCGGTTCGCGTTAATCCGGCATTTGACTTGCGCGGTTCGGGCATGAAAATGGGCGGCGGCGCGCGCCAGTTCGGTGTGGATGCTCCACTTGTGCCCGCTCTGGTTCAGGAAATAATTGGCAGCGGAGCCGAGTGGCGCGGCTATCATGTGTACGCGGGCAGTCAATCACTCGATGCCGCAGCCATTGTGGACGCGCAGAGCGCGACACTTGATATGGTGGCCGGTCTTGCCGAAGCGACCAAAGCGCCTGTACCGCATTGCAATCTGGGCGGCGGCTTTGGCATACCCTATTTCTCTGGCGATGCGTCTTTGAATATAGCAACTATAGGTGCTGCTCTAAGGCGGCAGTTGAGTCAGCTCAACAATGCATTGCGTGACACGTCCTTCGCGATTGAACTCGGGCGTTGGCTGGTCGGCGAGGCAGGGGTATATCTGACGCGCGTCATCGACGTGAAAAGCAGCCACGGAGAGACATTCGTGATCACCGATGGCGGCTTGCACCACCAGCTCGCCGCATCGGGTAATTTCGGAACTGTGGTAAAGCGCAACTACCCCCTCGCGATTGCCAACAAGTTTGGCGCAGCTACTGCATCTGATCCGCAGCATATCGTCGGACGCCTTTGCACGCCGCTTGATCGACTTGCACACAAGGCGATGCTGCCGCTCGTCGCCGTTGGTGATCTCGTCGCGGTATTCTGTGCAGGAGCATATGGCGCCACGGCAAGTCCTGAAAACTTCCTCGGGCATGGCCCTGCCGTTGAGCTGCTCGTTTAATACAGACTGGTATCTGATCCGTTCTGGAAGGAGTTAACGGAAAAAAGCCAGCGAGCGGGCAATACAATCCATTCTCGATCGACCTTCGCTGTCCCGGCCGCGTTGCTTCGGCAATAGATCTGGTCAGAATGCAACAGGACATGCGAGATGTATCAGGACAATCAGGAACAGTTTGCCGGCAGAAGTGTGGCCCAAGAACAAGGTTTCGTGCAACTTGCGCTGCGTGCTGCTAACGCGTCGGTCCAGCTCGCCAAAGCGGTACAAACAGGCAGCCGAGTGTTGGTCCTCAGCGGTTCAGATGGAACAGAGCGCAGGAGTGTTCTGGCATCGTTCAACCGGACCGTTGAGAGCGATGGATTTCAGGTCAAGCGGATTGACGGTGCATGTGACGAAGGAGTTCTGACCAAACTGCTTTCTTCCAAAGCCGATCAACATGACGACGGGCAGATAGCCCCGGGTCTGCAATCGGATCCTTCCAAACACCGCGAACTTGGTCTGGCGGGGCAGTTGATCGTTATTGATAATGCCGACCTGCTGCCACTTGCTTCCCTGTCACGCCTCCATGCTCTTATGCATAATGAAGCAGACGACGTACGTTTGCTCGTCAGTGGCGGCGCAATATTGATCCCGCGGCTTTGCACCCCCGATTGCAGACCCTTGTGGCAATCCACCGCGCTGGTGGTCCAGCTTGACCCGCCTGCTGGCGAGGAGAGGCACAGCAACATCCTCGTTGAGCGCCTGCAAGCGGAGATCGCCAGGACTGAAGCAAAACTTGCCACACAACGACGGATGCTACGCATATTCACCGATACCGGTTCATTTGAAGACAGTGGTATTGGATGATCGCCCCAAGCCGAATAGGTCAGAAGGATTATTGACCTTTTAATTTTTATTGAGCGAAAATGATATGATTTTTGATAAACTGGCTGGTGGCGGCGCATCGCTCGGATGGCGAACGCAAATACTGTCTCTTGAACCTGCCTGGCGACACCCCGATCAAGTCCCTCGCCGGCGCGATCAAGGCTGGCCAGGTCTGCGAACAAGCGCATCAGCAACGCAAGCAGGAACCGGGACTGGATCACTTCGAACGACGACCCTGCAACAGACTTCACCGCCATGCCTTGAGGTCGATGATGGCCTGCGCCGTCCTGCAATCCCGAAGCCTCGCTCAGGCAGGGCGGAAAACACTCCGCTCCGCCTCCTCACCCCACCTTGCCAGCAGTGCGCCAGCTCATCCTTGACCAACTGTCACCACCACCGCCGGAGCATTGCCCTCACCGCCGATGTAGCCTCATCAGACATCCCGACAAACTTCTGCCAAAGTAGTGGGAGAATAGCGCGACAATATCGTGCAAGTCACTGAAGTGATCGCATCGATCCATAATCATAGCGGCGTCGAAAGCGGCAGCGTAACGATGGAGAACGTAAATTGACGTCCGAGGTAAAACAGATCAAGCGCCGGAGAGTGGTCTTCCACTGACAAACTGGTCGAGTTCATCAGCACAAGCAGAAGCTGCCAGGAGAAAATGCGGGAGCGCGGCGGTCCTGAGCGCCTTAGCTTCCATCACATCTGCACGCGGGTTCGACGGTTCGGATTGAGCCGGTCCGTCGCGGCGCCAATATAGCGCGATCAGGACAACCAGCAGCGTGATGAGGACGAGCTGCAGAAGCGTGCCGATTGGGCCGATGATGATGCTATTATGGCCGCGCTCATGCCTCCACCGAAACACTGGACGTAGTCCTTGTAGCCGATCTTGTCTGCGGCGTCGGGCGAAACATGGATCATCTTTATCGCGGGCAGTCCGGCAGCGCCTTTCTCATCACGAGACCGAAGCGTGACACGTAGATCGCCGTCGGCGAAGTGCCTTTCGCCCGTTCCTCACACGACGATGAGCTTGCCATCGAGCTTTGCCGCGCCTGACATCCGCGGAAGGTAAACAAAGGATGGGAACGCCACTGCGGTCAGCGACAAGGCGCAGCGGGCCTGCTTGCCGCTCAGTGCCTCAATGTCGGCATTGCTCATTGTCTCGGATTTCATGATCGCAGTGGCGACATTTTGCAGGACGGCGCGGACGCGCACGACGGAGATGCTGGCGCGGACGCGAGTTCGACCCGCGCTTCGCGATCACTACCAACAGAAGTGATCTGATTGCAGGCCGACGCGGTCAGCGCCACGGAGGCGGGAATCAGGGTTGATCGGAGGAGGCGCTTCATTGTTCCACCTTCTTTGACAGGCGTTCTCCCATACGC